>JAFTZZ010000033.1 GCA_017460905.1 Acidaminococcaceae bacterium
GCCATTTTGTTATCTCCCTATTTTGATATGCGTGGCCATGTACATTTCAAGCTGGCCGCAGAAATAATCCTCAATGGCCGCCCGGTTAGATTCAAAGTATTCGCCGCGCGGCGGGTAGTGCGTGCTTTGCCGCGTTTTGTACGGCCCGTATAAAATTTCATGCTGCGTTGCGCCGGTATTGTACCAGCGGGCAAAGTAATTTGCGTATATCACAGCATCGGCAGTTAACGCATTGATTTTAAATTTGCCTTTCTGAATTTGGTGTATTGTTTTGCCTTTTGATGCTGTCGCTTTTTCATCTATTAGTAAATTTTTGCCACCAAAACCCGTAGACGCATGCGTCCGCTCAATATGTGCGCGTGTCATAATCTGCGCATGACGGACGCCCGCCTCTACGACGGCCTTGTACCCATGATCTATATAGTTTTCGATATCTTTCGTAAGTTCTTCCAATGTTCTCATTTTTTTATGTAAGGGCCGCATTGCAGCGGCCCTTTTCAGTCCCTTCCTTTTACAAGTTACTTCTGCCCAGGCATTACAAAACCGGTTAAGTTCTCCGGCGCGCCCAGCAGCTGGGCGCTGAAACTCTTCTGGATCAAATCCTCGCTGTCCGCTGTAGTTTCAAAGCTTGTCGGAACCGCCCAGAATTTTTTGTATTTCAGGGTGTCAGTACGCACCAGCGCAAACTGCAGCGCCTTCTTTTCTTTCGTGGTTTCGTCGTCTTCCACAAAATTTTCTACGGCCATCTGTCCGACATCATCCTTTTTGCAGATCATGTCCGCGGAAACTTCGCCGCTCTTGCTGACGATACCGCCCTCGGCCCAGTATTCCGTATCTTTCGTCTGGACAGTGTTGACTTCCAGGGAGATATTAAAACTGTTGTTGGTAATACCGCCGACCTTTTCCCATTTGGGCGATGCAGCAGTCGCGCCCTGGCCATAATTGACGAACAGCACTTCGTGCTTTCCGGATACGCCAACGCTTCCAGAAGGCGCTTCCGGGTAGTTTGCTTTCGTAATGATTGTTGCCATTGTTTTACCTCATTTCTCAAATCTGATTTAATTTAATAGTTAAATTGACGCCGCCAGATTGCCATGTGCCTTTATCATCCCGTACCGGCAGATTGAGCCGGTACGGTCCAATGCTCATTTTAATCGTTTCGAACCCCTCCGGAGCCAGGGCCTCATCCATGGCCTCCCATACCCCCGGCATGCATAACGCATTAATCAATTCCTGCAGTTTCTGGGCCACAACTTTCCTGCCCGGGTAGTTAGAATATATTTCCAGCTGGATATTGTAATCCCAAATATCCGATACCTTATCAGCCTGATCTGCATCAGCTGCGCCCAGAATGCCATAGCAAAAAGTCGCCTGGCTTTTGAATTCGTTTTCAATTTCATCAATATCTGTGCCGCCTTCGTACCAGTCCAGACCACACGCCCGGATGCTTGACAGCGCTGTATACAGCGCCATTGTTGCTGCATATAACGGCACTTTTATCTCGGTCATATTATCCCCCCGCTTCCGTTTACGGCTGTCGCCGTAATCTGGATATACGGCGGTTTTTCTTCATCCAGCAGCTCGACCTTGTTGATGATCCATGTATAACCGTTATACAGCAATCTCCACTTTGCATTAATGCCGGGATATATAGATCTAATGTCCCGTATCACAAAATAGCGTGTATCCGCGGTAACATAATCGGCGACAAATTGCTGCCTCGACTGGTTCCGCTGCGTCACCTTTGCCGGAAAGCTGCGCAGGGTTTCGTAGACCGGTTCCTGCAGGCCGCCCAGTTCATCCCGAACCGGCGGGCCAGGTCGTTGCAGTGTTATTTTGCGGTTTAGTTCCGCAGGGTTGTGTTTCATCCGATCGCCCCCAAAATCTTACGCCACTTGTCAGCAGTTTCCGGGTCAATCGTTCCGACATACCCGGGCGCACGGTTGCGGTGCGCCGTCAGTTTGCGGTATGTCGGCGCTTTGCGCCCGTACGCTGCCCGGTAAATCGGTAGCGCCACGTTGATAATTAATAAATCTTCAAGCCGTTCATGGCGTCGCCGGTACCCATTAGTCAGAGCATCCAGTTCCTGCATGGTACAGCCGGCAAACTGTTCCGGCGTCAGCTGCAGCTCGCCCAGGGCAAACGGTTCCAGCGACTCAATCAGCTGCGTGGCGTTTCTGTAGCTGTGTCCGGATCCTTCCCCGGAGTCGCCAGAACGGCCGCCGGTTTTTTTGTGGTATCCCCCAGGATTCCGCTTTTTTTGACTGCATCCAGCCCCATCCGGAACACGGTAATTACATCGTACTCACGGACGGCCGCATAATACAGATTTTCAATGTCGCCCTCTTTGAAATCGGGGTTGCCGCCTTTAATGCCCCATTTGAATATGGTGTACATATCGGACAGGTTTGGAGGCAAGCCGTTGATTCCCTGGGCAACCGTCACCAGCAGGTTATTCTGAAAAAGCTCGCGCTCTGCGCCATGGACGGATTTCATCGGGTAGCACAGTTTATATGTTTTACCCTCAATCTCAAGCTCCACTGTTTTGTCCAGAATCATTGTTTACCTCTTCCGCTGCGTACTCGCAGCTATACTTAAAATGTCCAATCAGACTGTCCGCCGCATACGGGATATGGTGGAGCTGCTGCCCATCCACAGCCCCGCGCCGGTCATACCAGTGTTCTACCAGCTGGCATACGCAAATCTGGAAAAGTTCCGTTTCTTCAATGTCGACAGGTTCGCTGTTTCCATTTCCGACATACGTTTTTTTCCCGCTTTGCTCTTTAATGTACTGGGTTGCCGACCCGATCAAGCCGTTCAGCAGCGGATCGTCATCTGTGACGTCTATACGACAATACTGTTTAATTTTCGTCAGAGTGATGGCCAACTTAATCACCCACAGTAATTAAATATTCAATATCCGTTTCATCTTCCAATAAAATGTGGAACGTTTTTTCACCATCAGCAAGGCCGGACAAGTATTCCTTTTTAATGGTTATGCTGCCGCCGCCTTCCGCGATGGTATAATTATCCGCATTTACATTGGAGGTGTTATTTTTCAAGCCTACGATTACGCCGTCCGTGACTTCGACAACGACGTCAGCAGCAGAAGCCCGGCTGAAGGTTGTGCTGTTTTCCGTCGTCTCGGATCCGTTATCTCCGGCTCCGGAATTTCCGGAGCCGGAGTCGCCAGATCCATCCTCTACGGTCTCAGTCAGGACGATTTTTTTAAGTAAGCAAACGCTTTGGTGGTCAGCGGCTGGCCATCAACCAGGGCGTAACCCATGTAATCGGTTGTGCGAGTTAAAACGTGATCCTCCTGGTACATGGTCACGTCTTCGTTAACGTTCATAGCGTAGCCGTCTGCCATATTGCCCAGCAGCACAGCGTTTGCCGGGATCGCGTCCTCTTCCACTACAACGATACCGAAAATACGGCCAACGCCGCCGCCGGTAATATCCGGAACAAATACCGGGCGGTCGTTGCCGTCCAGTACATTGGCCAGACCGTTCCAAATGGTCGCAGCTTTTGCGTAAAATTTCGCCTTGCCGGCGTAACCGGATCTAATCAGCCCGCGAATGGCGGTCAGGTCTGCGTAGGTAATGCCATTTGCTGCAGTATAGGATCTTACCTGCGGAGTGTTGGTTTCCGCTTCCAGTTTGGTAACTACACCCACCGGCTCGGTCGGGTCCGGGCTTTCCGTGTCGGAATCAACGCCTGCGCCAGTAACCAGGCCAGCAGCCAAAGCGTTGCCCATCTTATCGGCAATACGGGTCTGGATATAGGCAATGAATTCCTCGACGGCCATCTTTTTCAGCTTCCAGGAAACAGAAATGGCTTTTGCAAGTTCGCAGCCCTTTAAAGTGATCTTTGCGTTAGTCGCTTTTTCAGCGGTAACGGCATCCTCTTCATACCAGGCGGCATCGTTGCCAACGGAGGTTTCTACCAAAATATCGACGTCGCCGTGGATATTGGTGCGAACAACGTCCGCAATAATCGGATGGCGCTCTTCCATTTCGTGCCAAATGCCCTGCTTCATGGTCGCAGGAATTACAACGTAATTCTCTTTTGCGGTAGTGGTCGCATTTTTGGCTGCAAAAATCTTTTCTTCATCCGCGGACAGTTTGGCTCCCATCATATAATGCGCAAACGCATTAATATAAAGTTTTTCCTCGTCCGCTTTCGGTTCTGCCACGCCCGGAACGCCTGCAGAATTTAACACTGCAGGTACCGCCGGTACAGCAGCGACCTGGGTGCCGTTCAGGGCGGCCAGGTTCGCCGCAGCCGTAG
The DNA here is from genome assembly GCA_017460905.1 of Acidaminococcaceae bacterium. Taxonomy (GTDB): domain Bacteria; phylum Bacillota; class Negativicutes; order Acidaminococcales; family Acidaminococcaceae; genus Succiniclasticum. The sequence continues at coordinate 4,291 of JAFTZZ010000033.1, forward strand.
CCAGCCTCTGAAATTTGTCATCCAGGGCCGTCACTTTCTTGTTGAGCTCTTCCGCCTCGGCTGCGTTTCCGGCTTCAATCGCCGCTTTCATCTGCGCCAGCAGCTCGGTGCGTTCTTTTTCATACTGTTTTTTGTCCATTGTTTTCTCCTTTCAAATTTAAATAATTATATTTCTGCCGGAGCAGATCCAAAGCAGCCTTTTCCTGCTGCTCTTTGGCCTTTAATTCCGCGTTCATTTTCGCGGTCAAATTCGCAACCTGGGCCGTTGTTAGCATAACAACACCGTCGGCCGCCGCCGCCGGTTGTTCTTCCTGCTGAAATAAAATTTCATCAACGAAATTTTTTTCTTTTGCCTCTTCCGGTCCCATCCAGGTCGTTACGTCCATCATTTTCAACACGTCTTCTTTGTTCATGCCGGTTTTTTCCGTGTAGGCGTTAGCGATAGCGTCGTCCAGCTTTGCCAAATCGTCGGCGGTTTTATACATATCGTTTTTATCGCCTTCCGTCCAGCTGTGCGTCCGGTGAATCATAATTTGCGATACCGGGCACATTTGCACAGTATCCGCTGCGCAAGTGATAACCGACGCTGCCGATGCCGCAACGCTCATAATTATAGCCGTAATCTGGCCAGTGTACATTTTCAGCCGGTTGTACATTTCCATGCCGGCAAAAACATAGCCGCCCGGTGAGTTAATTTCCAGCGTCACGTCTTCCCCGCCGGCTTCGTCTAAAAACGCGGCCAGCTTCCCCGGGGACGTCCCCTCAAGGCCAAACCAATCGTAAACATCTTGGTAATTGGTCGGGATAATTGTGCCTTTAATTGCAAACTTTTTAGGCATTATTTGCTACCTCCTTCCTTTACAACTTGGGTATCCAGCCGCCGGATCGGTTTGTCGCCGCCTTCAATCGGTGACAAGTTCAAAATCTGCCGCCATTCGTTAGGCAGCAATGCGCCCCGGTCTACCATCTGCACAAGGTTCAGCTTGCTGGCCATGCTTGCATACTGCAGGCTGGTGCTGTCCATTGCGATCCGGTTGCCGCGGGCCCGCTCTGCCCGAGAGAAAATTTTTCTTGTAAACTCTTCCGCCAGAGCCTGGGCAAACGGTTCCACAACATTTTCGTAGTATGCATTCCATTCATCTTCGTTATAGGTGCTGCTCACTATCTTTTCGTTTGTGCCGAAATACGCCATTAACCGCTTGTTGACGTTATTCATGGCCATGGCGTTGGGAACGTAGTCATGTGGTTCCACCTGTTTGGCTTCCGCGTCCGCTCCGGTCGCTGCCACGCCGATGGTCCCATCCTCCGAGTTTTCGGTATCCAGAAAACTTTTAGCAAACTCTTTGGCCCGGGTTCGCAGCTCTTCCGGCCGCATGCCGCGGGTGTATTTCAGCAGCCATTTGATGGCCCCGCCGTTTTTCACCGCCTGCACAATGGACCGGTCGGAAGCTCCGGCCACTTCCATTAATGTTTCCAGGGCTGTCCGGTTTGTGCTGCCAAACAATTCATTTCCTGCCACATCCCGCGGAACATGCAGCACATCCTCATAACTGACAACCGCCTGCTTACCTGTCTGCAGATTAAACCGCAAATACAACCGGCGCTGATCATCCAGCAGCGCCTCCACGCTATGCCACTCCAACGGGTACAGCCGCATGGCCAGGCCGTTGGCGTCCCTGGCTATGTAGGCAAACGCGTTATTTTTTAGCATGTACTGCCACGCCATGCGCTGCCGGAACATTACGCCGGTCATCAGTGGATTAGGTTCCTGCAGTAATACCCTGATATACGGCTCCGGGTTGACTTTAATATCCGGGTTTCCTTCTTTATCCACAGTTTCCCGGATATGTTTGGCGTCAAACTTCCCCGCCGCCTGGGCAAAGGGCCGGATCATGGCCCGCACGTCCCCGCTGTCCAGCAGGTCGCCGCTCCATGTGTATATCCCATTCCCTGATTCCCGGACAAGTTTTACCACTGTTTCGGTCGGGTTCCTGTCCTTGAAAAAATTCTTAAAACGTGTAAAAACGCCCATTTACGCCCCTTCTTTCACAATATCCACGTCGGAAAGGTAGTCTTCTTCATGTTTTTTATAGGTTACGTACGCATTTAACAGCGCCGCTGCGCCGTCGATACGGGCCCGCGGATTTTTTCCCTTGCAGGGTTGTATGTTTCCGTTTTTATCCATGTCTACGTTCATGTTGGTAAGGCACCATTTTAGTATCGGGTTATTTTGGTACACGATTCGCTTCGCTGCCAGATCCGCCTTCATTTCTTTCAGTGGGATGGACAGTGTTTGTTTTCCCTGCCGTACCGGCTCCATGCAGGACGGCCCGAAACTTTCCGCCATATCATCCACCCAGTACGCCGCTGCCCAGGCATCATATCCGATCCAGGTAATATATGTATCGGTTTCTTCCGATACTTCCAGAAACCATTCCTTTACATATTTCGGATGGAGCTTGTTTCCTGGTACCGTCCGCAGCAGCCCCTGCTGCTTCCAGATATCATACGGCACTTTATCCTCCCGGACGCGGATCTCCAGCAGATCCTCCGGCATCCAGAACATGGCCCGGACATACAGATGCCAGTCTCCCGGCATCCGGAACAGTACCACCGCAGCCGTCAGGTCCGTCGTTTCCGACAGATCCGCGCCGCCAATCGCATAGCGCGGCATTAAAGCATGCACGTCGTAGACTGCAGTATTGAGGATTTCCTCGTATGTCATATAAGCCGTGCTGCCAGTTTCCCGGATGTTAAAATCTTTACATACCAGATTTTTAACTTTCAGGCTGTCGATCTGCGCCGCCTTAACCTTATCCGCCAGCACATCATACGATTTAATGGTGCCCAGCCCCGGGTTTGCCTTTATCCAGCAATCCGGTTTTGTCCATTCGGCCCGTTCGTCCAGTTCGTAGATCAACGGCAGCAGCCTGTCGTTGATGCACTCCCCGGTATAGCTGTCTATAACACGTTCAATCTCTTCATACTTGAGATCAAAAATACCGTCCCGGACGGTGCCGGCCGTAGTCGTGACCAAAATCATCGGCTGCGTCCTGGCGCTGATACCGTCGACGATAACATCGTATAAATTGGTATCTTTCCAGGCATGTAATTCATCCATCAGCGCGCCGTGTACGTTCAGGCCGTCCAGCGTGTCGGAGTCATTGCCCAGCGGGGCAAACATCGAATCATTAAACTCGCTGCGCATTTCCGCCACGCGTGGCTTGATTAGCCGGAGCAGCTGCGGGCTCTTTTTAACCATCCGGACAGCCTCCATCCAGATGATTTTCGCCTGGTCGCGTTTTGTGGCCACGGCATATATTTCAGCGCCCGGCTCCTGATCGGCGATCATTAGGTAGATGCCGATCACGGACCCCAGTGTTGATTTACCGTTTTTTCTGGCCACCATTAGAATGACTTCCCGGAACCGGCGGAGGCCGGTTTCCTTATCAACGAAACCAAACATGGCCGCCACCATAGCGCGCTGCCACAGCTCCAGCTTTACATTCTGGCCACCGAAACGGCCCTTACTCTGCTTGCAGAAGGTTTCAATGAACAGGATGGCGTGCTCAGCTTTCCGGTCGTCATACCGCCACGGGCTTTCCTGATCCGCGATATCCGCAGCCAGCTTTTTGTATACCGCGTAGATTTTCCGGCAGACCGTCAAGCCGTGGTTCATAGCCTGCCAGTATTCCAGGACGGGATTATTACCGGGCATTGATAAACGCCTCTAACGGGTCCACGTCTTTGCCACGGCTTTCCTTTTTGGCATGGTCCCGATCGTGGCGGATCATATTCTCAATCTGTTCCATCAGCGTGCTGTAAATTTTCAAAAGATCCATGTACGCCTTCAGGTACGGATTGATCCGCTGGATCACCTGGCTGCCGTTTTCAAAATCCACAATGATGCCTTCGCCATCCAGCAGGTTTTCCGTTTCTTCCAGCTTGCTGTTGATGTATGCTGCCCTGGCGATCAGTTTGCTGACTAATACCTTTTGGCTTTCCGGGAGGTCTTTGTATATCTTTTGCAGTCGCCGGATCTCACTTTTTTGGCGACGGCTCAAGTTTTCAGCATCCACGCAGTTTTCTGCGTTTTTTCCGGCAGTTTTTTCTGTTTTCCCGGTAGGCGCTCTTGTTTTGGGCTGTTTCCCGCTTGTAATGCGGCTTTCAGCTCCCTTTCCCATCAATACCCCCCCTATTCCAAAAATGACCCGTGTATTAATCGGACCTCAGCCGCCGGTCTGCGACGGCGACGCCCCCGTTTTTCAAAACGGGGGGGCTTTGACTTGCCGCAAATCCCCGTTTTCGTCAAAAAATAATCCATCTTTGACCGGTTTCTGATCCATGCCGCCATGTTCCAGGTTATGGCAGTCCTGGCATAAATACTCCAGATTGTCAAAGTTTAAAGTCACATCCGGATCCTCAATGTTTGCCGGCGTCAGATAGCATTTGTGATGCACAATCCAGCCCGGCCTATGGCAACGCTCGCACAATCCATGCACATGTTCAATGTATGCATCCCTGCAGTGCTGCCATTCCTTAGAGTTATAAAACGCCTTAGCAAAGTCTCTGGCCATGCTTGTATCTCCTAACAAAAAAGCACCAGCCATTCAGCTGATGCTTTTTTAAGAGGAAAGTATGAGAATCACATCTGGCATAACCTGCCAATTACACTATAACACATTTCGATGTTTCATCTTGTATCATCTTTGTCTCATCTTGTATCATCTTTTGTGGATAACTTCATTTTTCTTAAAATGTTTTTCAACGCTTTGCGCTGTATACGATAGATCTGCGCCCTGCTGTAGCCCAGCTTTGCTTCTATCTCTCTACGGCTGCAGCCGTTAACGTATATGAGCTGCAGCACTTCCCTTTCGCAGCGGTCATCTAAATAATCAATTAGTAATTCCGCTTTTACATATTTGTCCTGCAGCTTGGCCGTATCTTCTTTAATGTGATCAGACAGCTTTTCAATCTCAGTAAGTATTACGGCATGATCCGACGTCTTACGGTCCCAGCCGGGCGCATCTTTATATGCAACCGTTACCTTACTCATACAGCTGCGCAGCCGCTGTATCTCATCCAGATTATTATTGATTTTGTTTTTGCATTCAAGATATTGCGATAAAAGCGTAACCAGTTCAAATCTATCCATGTCATCACCGTTCACTCATACAGAATTTCCATACCCATTTCTTCAGCCAGCTTCTTTTCTTCCCGGCAGCCAATATTTTGCTCCCAGCCATGGCACAGGTAGATAGAATCGCACGCCTTCAGTATTTCCAAACACATAGCTAAAATTTCTCCGTGTGACAATTTTATATTTTGTGTCCACATAAAATTATCCAGCGGATTAATCAGACACCATTCCTTATGCTCTTCTTTCAGATCAGAGCACAACGCTCTGGCATCTTGCCTGTTTTCCACTTCGTTGCCAGTAAACGGATGTGATAAATAAACTAATTTCATTTAATGCCCTCCATTATGCCCATGTTTCTATAATTTTAGGATCATCATGCGGATCTCTTGGTATGCGTGTCATTGCTTCCGGAAGTGGCTCTACGGTATGCCGTTCCATAAATATATCGTTTCATGCCTTCCTCCTAACTTGTTGCAGCTCCAGTTTAGACGACGCTCTGCCAGCCCCTCCTGTCTTTAGCGCACAACACAAATTTATTATCTTTATGGCTAAACTTCCACGCTGCTTTTATTACCCTGTTCGTCGCAAAATAGTTTTTCGACAGGAGTTTTCTAAAGCCTAATTTTTTGATAATGATTTCGCCAAATTTGTAACCATATGGCGTTATCTTGTAAAAAACAAATAAAATGTACTGCCTGCGTGCCACAGCTTACCCTCCCATTTCGTGCCTGTCGCCAATTTTAGGAAGCTCAGACCATCCGTCATCGTCTTTTTTCGTTACGCTATGTCTTTGTTCTTTCAAACGTTTGTAATCTTCCAGCGCATACAAAAAAACTTCAATTTCGTCATATTCCCAAATTTCACCGCCACCTGGTTCGTTGACGCAGTCCTCGACTTTTGCAATCAATGCATCTATTCCGCCATATTGCTCGACTAAATCCAACGTTTTCATGTTTTCCTCCTAAATCCCAGCGCACCCCGCGGCCTGTGATAGAGCCAATTTACTTCTTTGTAAAATTTGCTGCGCCGTGCAGGGCACGCCGTTCATGCTTTTCCCTGCCAGCCTTCCAAACTGGCCACATTCTGCCCCGGCATCAGGCCGATCATCGCACATTTCCCTGGCGTCGCCTTTATTGATAGATTCGTTTCCGGTATAAGGATGTGACAAATTAACAATTTTCATTTTTTAACCTCCGCATCACCTAAATGATAATTAATGTCCGTCCCCTGGATCAGCCCGCGCTCCACTTCACTGATCTGATAGCCCAAACCTTCCAGCCATTTATACAGCGCCCGCAAAGCCGGTTTGTTCCTGCCATATTTTGGCCATTCGCCGCGCCAACTGTTTTCGCTACAAATCATTTCCGGCCCGTCGTTAAATAACCCCCATATAAGTTCTGGTAGCTTTTCAACGGTCTTTGACTTGCTTAAATCTAATTTTTCGACGGCCGTAGCAGCTATTTCGTATGTATCCATCCCCTTGCACTCTTCACCGTCCACCGCCAACAGGCCGCGCAAGTTTCCTCTGTCCCACGGGCAATAGCCGAGCACGTTGGCGACGACAGCATACAGCGCGCCCTCCACCACTTTTTCATAATTAGCTTTTGTTACTTTAAAGTCGTCGATAAAGGTTTTTCTCAATCCATAAGTTAATTTACTCTGTTCCATCAGATAATCCCATGCGGCATTTATTTCCTTTTCCCGCTTTATTTTTTCTTCGGTTTTCTTCGGCGCCTGTACAGCTGTAAGTCCTTTTTGATACAAACGCAGGTACCCGCCTTCTGTTATGCAGTAAAACAGCTTTTTCGTTGGCGGCAACTTTTCAAGTGCCACTTCCGCCGCCCCTTTTTCTGTTTTCCACTTTTTGATTTCTATGCCAGGATACGGCATAAGGATTTCGTACTGATATGCGGTTGACTCGCTGACTTTTTCCGTTTTGTGTTTTAGCGACTGGATCCAATCCATGACCGCCGGAAGCATTTTTTTAGTTTCCTGAGCGGCTTTTGCCGCTGCCACAACATACTCAAAATTCCTTGTGCCGATTTCTTCCAGCAGCCGGTTCCGGGTCTCTACGTCGTCAATTTTAGCCAGCTTGTCAAAATCTTCGAGTGTAAGCTGTTTACCTCGGCCCTTCATAATTCTTTCCAGCTTATCCGGATCAAGTCGGCCGATCTCCGTGCGCCGCCTTACAGTCTTTTCTGTGAAACCTGTTTTTTTAGCGATCCCTTCCACGCTGTCGCCCAGATCAAGCAGCTGCTGGAACCCCTTGACCTGTTCATATATTGTCAAATCTGCCCGCTGCATGTTTTCCAGAATCATGGTTTCAATCTGCTTTTGTATGGGCATGTCAACAACGGCACACGGCACTTTCTCTAATCCTGCAGCCCTCGCTGCCGCCAGGCGACGGTGCCCAATAATTACCCGGTATGATTCACCGTCCCACTTCCCGGTAATTTCACCTATCGCCGGGACGACAGTCAGGTTTTGATATATTCCGTTTTCCCGGATGCTGGCCGTCAGCTCTGACAAATCTCCCAGGTCCTTTCGCGGATTATCCGGATGCTGCCAGATTTTATTAACCGGTATCATCACAATATTTTCCATGTTTAGATCCTCACTTTCCTCTTTCCCTTAAAACGGCACTTCTTCATCATATGGCTCCGGCGTGCCCATTGCGTCCCAGGCATCTGGCTGCCGGTTGCCCGCCGGCGCAGCATTCGCTGCCGGAGCCTGCTGCCCCCGCGCCGCATCCGCTTTCCGTTCAATAAATTCCATACTTGACGCTATTACCTCGGTGATCCAACGACGCTGGCCATCCTTCCCGTCATAACTCCGGATCTGTAGCCGGCCTTCTATCAGTAACCGGTGCCCTTTTGCGCAGCTGTTCCCACACAATTCCGCGGCCTTGCCCCACAGCACCACCGGAATAAAATCAGCTTCCCGCTGGCCCTGCTGGTTTAAAAAAGGACGGTCAACAGCCAACGTAATAGCACAGACAACTTTCTGCGACGGTGTATATCGCACGTCCGGATCTTTAGTTAACCGGCCCAGAATTACAATTTTATTCACTCTTTTTACCTCCTGTCAGTTTTTTCTTTTCACCGGGCAACAGGCCGATCAGCTCCGCGCCGCGGATATTTTTGAGAACATAATCAATATTTTTCTTCTGCAGGTTTCGCTGGCACGCATTTTCGTAATATCGCCGCACCTGCGACTCTACCGTCGTCCAATCTTTCGCCGGGGCCGCGCACAGATTTCGCCATCCGTATGCCTCTACCGCCATTTTGATTTCCGGCGTGCTCCACTCTAATTTCCCGTAAACAGAAACGGATTCCATTTTATCACAGATCTCTTTCCACGCTTCCGCCCACGTTTTGACCCGGTTCCCGCTTACTTCCCCGATCAGTTCCCGGCACGCCTCCAAAATTTCGCACACGGCCGGCAAAAATTTTTTTGAGTACAGGATCAAGCTGCAGGCTTTCATCAGTACATCCTCCGGGATATCTTTCAGCGCCATCGTGTACGCTGCCAACCGTTTCGCATCCTCTGCCTGGCCATACGCAGAAAACAGCGTGGCCAGGATTTCGCTTTTTCTATCAGGCGTTGAAATCAACGATCCCACCACCTTCCAGTATGCGCTGCGCAGCCGCCGCCCCGGTTACCGGATCATTTTTCCCGGAAGCCGGCGGGTCGCCCCTGTTTTTCAGCACCTCTTCCAAATACGGTATCGGCACTTTAGGCCGCGCCTTTGCGATCACGCGCAGCGCGTCACTAAATACATCCAGCCCATACTCTTCCACCATGGCCCGGATCCGTTCCGCCTCGTATATATTTCTGATAGGGCGAACGGTATTCTGGAACATGTCCACCGCTTTTTTTATTTCGGCGTCGTCCCCTATTTGTGTATTACTGTCTCTTGTTTGATGATCATCATCTTTATCTTCTTCTTCTTCTTTTCTTATTCTTATTCTACAAGCGTTACTAACGTTATCCGTAACGTCATTCGTAACGTTATCCGTAACGTTACGCGTAACGTTACGCCCGTCATCATTCGTAACGTATTCGTTTGAAACACCTTGCATGGCCACCAGCATTTTCTGCCGGTCCCTATAACGCTGCTGGCGCAGCTTATTCTTTTCCGCTGCCGTTTCAATGGCCGCGCTGCCGCCCTGGTGTTTTGCCCAGCCGGTAATCTGGATCAGGTTATCTTCCCCGATCCGGATCATGCCAAATTTTTCAAATGTGGCCAATGCCAGGCGCACGGTATTAATCGGCCGCCGCAGTTCTCCGGCCAGCGTTTCCTCTGTATACGGGATGTCCTTAGTTACATAAATCAGGCCGCAGTTATTTATTACCCCTGCCAGAGATAGAAGTTTAACCCATATCACCAGGATGCTGTCCCCTTCCGGAAGCAATTCAATTTGTTTTATTTTCCGGTTGTCAAAAATGCCGGTGGCTAATTTTATCCACTTTAATCCGTCCATCATTTACCCCCCCTGCCCTATATTGGCCAGTGTCAGGCCATACAGTTTTCCTATTTTTGTCGTCAACGGTATGGGTTCAAGATGGTATTTCGACATAAAACTTTCCTGCCCCAGCTGGTGGCTTTCAGAGTGATGCATCCGGCACAACGGTAAAACCGGTATGCCGATCTGGTTGACCTCCCGCCGGTTCCGGCCGGCCCCGATCGCTTCCACGTGATGAAGCTCAGCATGACCACCGCACACTGCGCAGCCTTTATGCATTAAGCACTGAAATACATACCGGCGAATGTCGTTAACATCATCCGCGCCCTGGATCAACGGCTGCTTGACCGGGATATTGTTGCTTACGACAAACTCTATCAGGTATGTTATAAACTCCCTGGCCGTCGTCATGTCGCAGTCCGCCAGGGAAAACATGCGCCGGGCAATAGCATCCAGCTGCTCAGCCATGAATTTTAATTTCATTAAATTTTTAACGACTTCCGGATCCTGCTCCCCCATCCATTCCGCAATGTCCCGCAGCATGGCATAGATCCGTTTCCGTTGCTCCGGTGATATGAGCCGCCCATCCGGCAGGCCGATCTCCACCACGTTGGTGCTGATCGACCGGCTCCATTCCGGCAGCCGGGCAACAATAACAGCCAAACCGTCGGGCCGGATATCAGTTATCCGTCCGCTTATGATCTCCATGCGCTGCCGCCTCCTTCTTTAGTGCCTCCTGCCAATTTTGATGGTATAGCACCATGTTTTCCTTTAGATCGCGCAATAAAGGTGGCGGAAGAGATTCCACTTTTTCCGTCCCGTATTTGTATTGTACGATTTTGATGATTACATTCTGGTAATGGAATTTTTTCACCGCGTCCCGCAGTTCCGCCAGAGCTTTTTCTTTTTCTTTCGTAGAATCATCCGTTACTTCCGGAACAGGTTTGGCCGGTGGCGGTTCCGGATCTGCAGCTGGCGGTTCCGGAGTTGGATTCTCCGGTGGCGCTTCCAGCTCCATGCCAATTTCAAAAAAACGCGCAGCTGCAGCCAGTGCTTTTTCCTGCGCTACATCCCAGGCGTCTAAATGTTTTTTATATGTATTCGCCGCCACGCGCTCCACCAGCATGGCGCTGCCGTACCCGACGCCAACATAATTGTTAGCTGCGTCTGATATATGTTTTGAGATAACGGCCTTTAGGCTGCAGAGTTTTTCACCGCCCCCGGCGTCAATAATTTCTTCATGGCTGTATTCCACACTCCAATACGCACCCCGCAGGCCGATAATGGCATCCAGTGCTTCCAACAGCCAGGATAATTTCGCCCTGGGCTGGCCATCGCTGCCATACTCCTGAGCCCCTACCGGCACGGTTTTGTATTTTGCACGGCACGCTGCCATTTCATCCGGCTGTTCACTTCTTTGTTCTACATTCTTTTTAGCGCCATCCGCCCGCGTTGTAGTTTTTTTTACCGGCATTCTTTTCTTCCTCCGGGATTTCTGTTATAATAGTTACGGTAATTGGTTGTGCCGCCCATACAGAAATGTATGAGCGGCTTCTTTTTATATGGACAGGATCCACGCGGCCCAGCAAAGTATCTGGTACAACAGATCTATTACGACGGCCATAAGCAAACTGCAGAAATATATGCTATCTGTAAAAACGATAATGCTGCCCATCGTGATCTCATACGCCTTTTTTAACGATTTCATAATTTCCTCCTTAATAATTGTCAGTTTCAAGCAAATATACATTCATGCCATTTTTGATAAATCTCATTGTTAAATCGTGATTAATGGCATTCCCCAGTTTTTGATAAATGATTTCCATATCTTTTTCTGTAAATGCTTGACCCAGATAACTGTTTATTTCTGCAAGCAACAGCCTTCTAAACTGCTTGTTACGCCACTCTTGACTGTACGGCTGCCCCTTACATGCGTCTCTGGACATCCATTCTAAAACCAACGCGCGCACATCGTCGCGATCCTGGCAATCGGCCAGCGAAATAAACACATTGCCTTTTGTGTGTGCAATAAATTCACAACTACTAAATCGGAAATACCCGTCATAAAATGCCCTTTCCAATTCACAAACTGCATTGTAAAATTCATTATTCATGCTAAACATGCCGCGATCTCCTTATGCGCTCTTTTCCTTTTCTTCCTGTTCTAACGCCATGATAAAATCCACCAACGCATCCGCGAAAATGTCTATCAACTCCTGATCCGGAAGACTGCCATCCGTCTGCAGCTGGCGGTCTGTTTTAATTTTGCCCATTCCCATGCCACAGCCTCCTTAAAAGTAAAAACGTCTTTTCTTTAACCGAGAGCGGAGAGCCTTTTTGTAATTGGCGTTTGTTATCTCCTGCTTTTCTTTTCTTAATTGATCCAGGCCTTCTTCTGTTAAAACTTTTTGGAAAAACAAAGGAGTCGGAATGCCCAGCCGGCGGCCCCTTCTGTTTTGTAAATTCATGGCTGCATAGTAAATTAGTTTTAAGGAGCTGCGCGGCGGAACATATGATAATTTGTTGTTACGGTTCGTAATTTTTAAAACTTTTTCCACCTGGATGATCCGGCAGGCCTTTGCCTTCCTGCGTCTCGGGCAGCAGTATTGTGGCGGAACGCGCCAGCTGGGAGCCATCATAATGCATAGCTTTTTCACGGTTATCACCTCTTTTTCTTCCGGAAGTCATCGGCGAATGGGCACGTAGCAAAATGTGCTTCGAAGGCCACAACGCTGTCTATGCCGTCGTACCGCATGCGCTCCACCGGCAAGGCCTGCTCTGTAGAGCCGTCTACCAGGACAAATGTGTGGCCGCCTTTTTGTACCGGATACACTTCCATGGGCCTGCGGTTTACCGGTAGCCAGTTTCCTTTTTTGGTTTTAATCCAGAAAATAGGTTCATTACAGCTTTTGCAACGGCCTTCTTTCAGATCTGTTTCCATGCGCATCGCTGCCGCCTCCCTTCATCTCATTTTTACAGCCATCAACTGCAGCATGATGCTGCCAATAATCCACACATGGCTTTCGATTCTGGCCAGCTCATACACTTTTGCGCCTATGGCCATACCGCCCAGCACGATGGCCAGCAATACCGTTACTGTTTTGGCCATACGGTTATACCTCCTTTTGCTGGGTGTCACGCAGCTCCCGCCCGATCAATTCCACAGCGGTCTCTAAGGCCTGCAGCATGTGTTTGGCCGGCATGAGTGTGGACACGATTACGGTAATTTCGCACTCTCCCGGCAAGCCTGTTTCGAAATAGTATTGCAGGGTTTTGGACGTGTCGCGCATCCGAAGCCTTATCTCCCCGTCCGGGTTTTCGCCGTTAATTTTGCTCCGGGAGCCGTCTACAACTTCATTGCTTTCCGCAACCTCTGGCGCGGCATCGTTAATTATCGCAACCTTTTTTGCTTTTGGTTTATGCAGTTTCGGTTTTGCCGGCGCATCGTCCGGAAAATCCTCTTTTACCATCTTTTCCAATTTATCTACTGCTGCCATGACAGAATCCTCGCTTTCTCTTCCTGTTTCATTCTCTTCCAGTACCTTCACCTGCGCGATCGCCGCGTTGATGTCTCCCGTTGAACACGATAACGCCAGAGCCAGCTTCTGCTTCGACGGCGTGGTAATAGGTTTTCCCGCTTTAATCCGCTGTATCGTCGACCAGGGCACATCGAAATCCTTCTGCAGCTTGTAAGCTGTCAAGCCCAGCTCCTGCATGCGTTTCTGCATATAATCCCATAACGCCATTTTCTACTTACCCCCCCTCCTGGCACGCTGCCATCACTCTCCACAATATCAACGCCTTCGTCAATCAGTCCCAGGATAATTTCCTGCGCCGATATCTCCCGGCGATTAATGCAGTCTATGGTATTGTTCCTCCTGCTCATAAACCGGGCAAGGCGTTTTGTAGAAAAACCAAATTCGTCCTTTAGGGCCAACATGGACGCCGCTTCGCAGTCGCGCATTGCATCGTTATACAGCGCTTTCGCCCAGTCGTTCATGTCTTCCCGGTTCATGTTTTTGACTGTCTTGTATGCAGCCCGTTGGTCTTGTCTTTCCGGATCCTTGTACTGCAGGGCCTCCTCTTCATGTCGCTGCCGCCATTGCCATTCTGCTTCTGCCTGTGCCGCCCATGCCTGCGCAGCCAGCCGGTTCCGCTCCCGTTTGCTTACCATCTCAATCGCCAGCTTTCCTGTTTAGTGACTCGGCCAGGGCTTCGCACGCTTCCCGGTCGTCGGTATAACTTCCACAATATTCAACATTGCCACCGTGCAGCGGTTTGCTTTCGTCCAGCTGCCGGCCGACGATATACATCTTACGCCCCGCCAGCTGCTGGGACATTACCTTCCACTTCCCCATGCTTGCCGCCCTCCTTCGGATCCGTATCTGTAGCCGGAGTTTGTTCAATGTTCTGCGGCGTATCGTCCGCCAGCATCGCATAGACATGCAGGCCATTTTTGTCGCCGGCCATTAATGCCATACCCAGGGAGGCCATGGCCTTATCAATGGCTTCTTTGCCTTTATATATTCCCAGGGTTACGTTTACGCTGCGGGTCCGGGCCTTAATTGCCGGGACCCCTCTTTCCGGTTGCTCATAAAAACATTCCACATGTTCCGCATTGACCAGGATCTCCCCGGTTTGCCCTAAAATGTACATCTACTTTCCTCCTATCTTTTATTCGATTTCCTGCCAACCCCGTTCTTTGGCGTACCGTTTCAGTACCTTTTCAGCTTCCTTTTTAGTGCCATACCAACTGGCGCACGGCCATGGCCACCATAAATTTTTCTTAGGATTATAGCAGTGTATTGTCCAGTACGTTTTATAGTGCAGCCCTGACCTCACTTCAAACCGCCAGCCGCGCTTATCTTTGTGTTCCGTGTTTCACCTCTCCCCGTCCCATAAATGCGTGACGGATCCATCCGGGTGATATACATTTTCATGCGGCTGCTTCCAGCCCGGCCAGCAGCAGGCTACCAGGACCGACAGGCCGGTGCTCTCTGCGCAACCTCTTGCTATTTTCGTCGCCTGCTCACAGATTGGAGTCTGGCCGATATAGCTGCCACCGTCGTATCTTATCTTGTAAATCTCGTTCATTGTGTCCATAGATTAGCCTGCCCTTTCAAAACTTCCGTTTTCAGAAGTTTTGACGCAAAAAAAATACAAAGGAATGTTTTCGAGCGAAACATCCAAAGCGCTACAGGTTTTTACAATTTCCTCTTGTTTGAATGCGCGCTTGTTAGCCAGCTTTAAATTAAAAGTAGATTCCGATAAGCCAACCTGTTTCGCCAGTGATGCCTGCGTGAACCCTTTTTCTTTGATTTTGCCGAGCAATCTGCTGTAATCAAAAATCAAGGTCATTTTAAGTTCCTCCCTTCCACTTCCGTTTTCAGAAGTTTTTTATAGAATACCACTTTTCTGTATTCGAGTCAAGTTTTTGAAAGTTTTTATTGCGAAAACAAAAGTTTTATAGTACAATTAGCCCGAAAGAGGTGACGCTTATGTCTACATTTGCAGAACGATTGGACAAGGCGCTAAATTTGCGCAAAATGAAGCCTGCAGATCTTGCAAGGGCGACAGGACTGACAGAGGGCCAGATCAGTGCGTACCGCAAAGGCACATATGAGGCAAAGCAAAAAAGCATTTACTTAATTGCTAAGGCCCTTAACGTATCGGAGCCCTGGCTCATGGGATACGACGTAAACATTGAGCGCCTGCCGGATGTGCTCAGAACATCGCCGCAAAATTTAAGTGTTTTGGAAATTGGCATTCTTTCCGATTTTCGTAAACTCAACAGCATCGGAAAAGAAAAAGCCTGCGATGCCGTCCGCGACCTGACAGAGATTTCGCGGTACACAGAGCCGGAAGAAAAGGAAAAAACGGGAACGTGATCCGGATCGATACATACCGCAAGCGCCCCGGTTTGAAATGGAATAAATAGCTCGTCATTAAAAAGAAGGGAGAATATAAAAATGAAAAAAGTTTTATCAGTATCCGCAGCCGTGGTATTTGCAGCGTTAATTGCTTGCACATTGCCGGCAGATGCAAAGTTAATTGACAATCCTATGTACAAAACACACTACATTAAATTTACTACCCCGGCGTCAAAAATTGATGCTAACGGCGTAGAGGTTTACGTTTACAATCCAATAGGCGGCACGCGCAGTCAGGTTAATTTTGTCAATGATACGAAAACCGGGAAAATGAAAGTTACTTATGGCGCTACGCACGACTCCGACAACTATGGCGATAAAAAGGACGTAATAACTGCCGTAGGGCTTTACGTTCAATTTACAAACAACAGCTCAGCGCCGGCCGTCGTCAGCTGGAAGAGCAGCAGCATATCAGCTGGCAACAAGAATTTTGGCATTCCTTTTATAGAGGGCATGAAGTATAAAGATGCCGGGAACCCTTCCGTGACTCCGGATACTATAATCCCACCCGGGCAAAAGGTTATGAAAAGGGTGTTTATTCCAGACGTTAGTTTTGTCGGTTCAAGATGGGTGCATAACGGCGTGACGGTTACGCCTTCAAAAGATATTAATATGACTTTAGTTTTGTCAGTGAACGGTCAATTTATAACAAATGTTACCCCAGGGATAAATTTTGTCGCAGATCGCAAGTAAAAGAATAGGAGAAGCCAGCCATGAAAAAGACTATTCTAATCGCTGCCACACTGGCCGCCCTCCTGATCAGTAACGTTGCCGCTGCCAAATACAGCGACGAATACAAGGCCCAGCATAAAAGACAGGTAGAAGTTGTTACGACCCAGCTGCCCAGTGGCCAGAAATACACCCGGGATATTTTCGAACTGTTTGACCGGCAGGTCCCCGGCGGAAAGATACGCCTGAAGGCGGAAGTCGGGCGGCCGGGTCCGCGGATCCTGTACCTGACATATGCAGCCACCGGCAAAAGTTACCCCACCGGCATCAACGAAATGACCTGGGGAGACGGTAAGGAAGCCCACAAAATGCGGGTGTTTTTCTATGATTACAGCCGGATTTCCCATAAAAATTATACGGAGCTGGCCATAGCTACCGTCAACCCGGAGCAGTTAAAGAATGCTATTGTAATCAGTGTAGACGGCGCTGCAGTTTTTAGTGAATCGTCGAAACATTGGCCGGAATGGAAGGCAGCCCTGGAAGACGCGAAAAAGTTAATGAATGAAAAATAATGTATCGTAATTATTTTTAATGTAAAAAGCAAAAACCGCCTGGCGTGGCCGCGCCAGACGGTTGTTAAGAGATGTACAGATATGCCAGAAAATTGAGGTTAAAAAGCATAGTCTGCCCTTCTATTATATCAGTATAATGGAGGTTTTACAACATGTTACGTGCTGCCATTTATGCCAGGTATTCCAGCGATAACCAGCGCCATGAAAGTATTGAAACGCAGTTCCGGATCTGCGAAGACTACTGCCGGCAAAAAGGTTATGGCGTTGTCGCCCATTACCAGGACGAAGCCAAAACTGGCACCACTTCCATCGGCCGGGACGGCTTTCATCGGATGCTGTCCGATGCCCGGAGAGATATTTTTGACGTGCTGGTTGTGTACACCCTGGACCGGACGGCCCGGCAGGAATTAGATTATTATTTGTACAAAAAGGAGCTGCAGGCCGCCGGCATCAAATACGAATACGCAACGGAATCTTTTGACCCTTCATCCGTTGACGGTCAGTTTTTTGAAGGTATTCAGGTGGCGCAAGCTGCATGGTATTCCCGGAAGCTGTCCGTAAAGGTTCGGGACGGAAAAGATACCAATGCCCGGCAATTCCTTTTTCCGGGTGGGACCCCGCCCCTGGGATATGACGCCACCCCGGACCATCATTATATAATTAATGAGACGGAGGCCGCAGCCGTCCGCCTGATCTTTAAAATGTTTATCGCCGGCTCCGGATACGGCCCGATCATAGACGAATTGAACCGCCAGGGCTTCCGGACGAAACGCGGCAAAATGTTCGGGAAAAATTCCCTGCATGAGATCCTGGCAAACGAAAAATACTGCGGCACATACGTGCACCGCCGTAGCTACGGGAAACAGCGCAGGAACCAGACGGCCGCATCCGGCACGCCTAACGCCATCCCGGCCATTATCAGCCAGGAAACTTTCATGGAAGCGGCCCGGCGCAGGGAGTTGAACCGGGGCCGATCTGCCAGCTACGCAGCTAAAGCCGTTTATTTGTTATCCGGAAAAGTCTGCTGTGGTGAATGCGGCCACAGTTATAACGGCAACAGCATGTCAAGCCGTGGCTACCGTTATGAGTTTTACCAATGCTGTGATCAGACGAACCACGGCAGCCGCACATGTAAAAACCCCCGCATTAAAAAGAGCTGGCTGGAGCGCCATGTGGTGGACGCTATCCTGAAGATGTTTACATTGGACCGTATCAACGCCGTTGTTGATAAAGCTCTGGCCAAATACCAGGCAACGGCCGCAGCTGCTCCGGATGAAACGGCCCAGCTATACCGGCAGAAGGCCGGCGCGGAAAAACGCCTGGCCAATTTATACAAAATGGTGGAAAACGGAGCCGCCGATGAGTTTGACTTGGAACGGATGCGCGACATTAAGAACCAGATCCGCGCCATCAATGAAAAAATCGCTGCCGCTGGCAGCCAGCCGAAAATCTCTATAAACCGGGAGCAGATAAAACGGTACTGGTATAAATTGGTAGCTGAGTTAAAAATGCAGAACCGGCCAGAATTAATCCGGCCGGTTCTGCAGAAAATTGTTAATAAAGTTATGGTTTACCCGGACCGTGTTGTCGTCAGCATCGGCAACGTGGCCGGAATCAGCGGACACAATGGCAACGGTTTGGCGCTGCCATTGAATCCACTGCTGGAAATTAATATAGACAGAAAAGCAGCTTAGTCTTTCCCCGCAAAATCGCAGTAAAACGTTTTCCAGGCGTTTTCTGCCGTGTGCATAGTTTTTATCGCGATAACGCTTTTCTGGCCGTTGTGCGGCATCCTGCGCTCAGGTTTTTTACCTGGGCGCTTTTTTATTTCGCTGCCGCTGCACCCACCGCTGCGCCGGCAATAAAAAACCAGAATCTATTTTGCCAGATCTGGCGGCGCTGCACCCGCCGCTCTTTTTCGATCGTGCGCCTCAATGTCTGCAAGGATGTTTTCGATGCGGCCAGCTCGCTGGATGCAGCTGTCAAGGATAGATTGACAGCTGTTAATTCCTTCTGTGATGTCTGCAGCTGCCTTTTCACTTCTTGCAATTCCTGCTGCAGCTGCTCCGACGGCCGCTTCAGCTTGCTGCACAGATCCTGCAGCTTCATTAATTCGCTCTTTTGCGCGGTCCACTCTGCTGTCAACTGCGTCCACTGCCCGATCGGTATCTGCTTGTATGCCGTTGTTTCTCCGGCAGTCATGCACCAGCCAGATCGCGGCCATACAACACAGCACAGCAACAGCAGCGATAATACAATAGCGTGTATTTTCTTTGTAGTAGTCATGCATTAGATCCCTCCCGCAGCCATTGCGCCAGGTAAAAGTTTGCGATGCCACGCCACAAG
Organism: Acidaminococcaceae bacterium; assembly: GCA_017460905.1. Taxonomy (GTDB): domain Bacteria; phylum Bacillota; class Negativicutes; order Acidaminococcales; family Acidaminococcaceae; genus Succiniclasticum. The sequence continues at coordinate 23,414 of JAFTZZ010000033.1, forward strand.
TCGCCGCCAGGTACCATTTTGCCGCCGTTGTTAATATCCGGCAAGTACCACAGGTCCCAGCGAGTTTCCGGATCTCCGGAAAAAGGACCGTACCCATCAATCTGCGCAGCTTCGCAGTGCGTCATAAAATGCTCCCTGTCCAGATCTATGCCCAGGACGTCAGATAATACGGCCGCAACTTGCGACAGCGCCGTTATCTGTATATCCGTGGGAGGCTCCGGGCCCAGATCCGCATCCCTGCCCTCATTGGCGATTGCTCCATACCCGCATAGCATTGCTATGCCAATAGCGCCGAAATTGCGCCGCCATGTGTGGGATTTCTTTTCCGCCAGGTCTTCCGTGGTAACATATACGGATCCATCCCGGTCGATCAGGATATGATAATCGTCATACCCCTGGCCATAATGGCCAGCTGTCCAATGTGCATATACCCGGCTGATCAGGCCGCGCGCATCTGCAGCAATGACTTCTATGTCTTCCAGTGTTACCTTGGTACAATCATTTAACGATATTGCTGCCATTATATCCTCCTATTGTTTTAGTTTCTCTTTTTTCTTTTTAACAATTGCGATCAGCTCGCCGGCCACGCTGACATTGCACTCGGAAAGGTTTTCCAGGCAACTGAGCAGCTCCGTGCAGCTGAGCACGGCCGTAATCACCGGAAGCAGGAACGCGATCGGGGCCTTAGCTATCATCATGGCCACGTCGCATAAAGAGGCGAATAGCAATATAACGCCATATGTCCCGATCTTGCTGATAAACTGATTTCTCATAGCTTCGCTTTTGATGTATCGCCAGCGATGGGCCTGCCGGATAAACTTTACAGCCTGCCATACTGTGACAGGCGTTTGAGGGTACATATCCAGGTGCAATCTCATGGCCAGCGCGATCCATCTGGTAAAAACATCCAGACAGGCAAGTGCGCAGAAAATCATAAACAGCTGCACCTGCACCCCCATGGCGTCGGCCAGGGCTGCCACTCCTGTACTGGCCGCCAGCTTTATTGGCCAGTCGGCCATAACATTTTTTAATGTATCCGCAGAAAAAAAGCTGTGCAAAATATTATTCATTCCCCGATCTCCCTTTTCAGCGCCTCTATCTTCTCAAGCTCTTTTTCGGCGTTGTCTGCCGCGGTATGCTGCGCCAGCTCATTGTACAGATCTGCGATCAGCTGGCTCTGCAATTGTATAATTTCGTTTTGCTTTTCAATGATCAAAACCGGCGGCGTCATGGTTTTACTGGCCACACGATCGCCAGCGGAAAGTCTTCCTGTTCCGGCACGTCCCGGAGCGCCTGCCGGTATACCTTCCACGCATCGACATCCACATTAGGCCGGTCCGGTACCAGCATATTGTCGCAATCGTCCAGCAGCCGGTTCCGGTATTCCCGCGCCGCCTCGGCCGCTTCCTCTTCATTCTGCGCCTCTACTGCGGCCTCATACCGTCGACGCAGCACTCCATCTGTATGTGAGTAGGCATACTGGAGATAATTAGATCGTCTTGCCTCTTCAACTCCCTGCGCTTTGCATTCCATTCGGGTGCCCTCCTATTAAATAATTGATAGTATAGCCGGCGCATCTGGATAACCTGCATATAACAATCTTGCTGCAATATACCAGCCTGCCAGCATTGAAAACTGTTTGCTATGGCTGCCATGCTAATTTTTCCGGCATCCAGCAGCTTCTTTTGTTTGCGCAGCCTCCTGCGCGCTTTTCTCATACTTGACCGGTGTTTTCGGATAACAACCTTACCCGTTACGCCCACGCGGATCCGCCAGTGCAATAAGATTATACCACGGGCCAACGGATATAATTGCGTTTTCGGGTTTAGCGTTAATTTCTTCCGGTGTAAAAACTCCGCAATTTTACCCCGGCAATATCTTAGATATTCTTTACTTTCATGCACCAGTACAAAGTCGTCCATGTAACGCGCGTAGACTTGGATCCCTAACGTTTCCGTTATGTAATGATCCATATCATTCAACAGCGTGATCTGTGTGGTCTGCGTTACCTGACTCCCCAGCCCGACGCCTTTAAAATCGCCTTGCTGGATCCTTTTGGTTACTGCAGTAACCTGGCTGCTGTTCAGCCCTTTAATTACTCTTTTCCAGTCGCCTCCGTATATCAGGTAGCTTGAAATTCTATGTCCTGCATTATGGGCGTCTCTCTTGGCCATTCCCTGGGCCATTAAAATTTTTGTAAATTCAATTTCCGTAAAACTGCGGATGACATCCTCGCAAGCCCGCACAGTGTATGAATCCACGTATTGCGCTGTATTGCTGCATACGACATCATGGTTGCTATTCGGAAAATATCCTTTTATGTCACATTGGAGAACATGCGCGTTATTACCGTGGATCCTCGCAAACTCCCGCAGCTGGGTCAGAAAAACATCAATGCAAAACTTTGTGCCCTTACCCTTCTGGCAGGCGCAATTTGCTTTGATGAATGTCTTTGTTACAGCCGGATATACGATATCGTCAATCAAGGCGTGCTGATACTGCCTATCTTTGATATTGGACGCGTAAATATCTCGCTGCTTGGGCTCCGTGATTGTAAACCACAAATATTTCGATATTCTGTATCGGCCTGTTTTGATGTCCTTGCGTAAACGGTATGTGTTAAGCAGCCGGTCCAACCAATATATTGCGACGCTTTTCTTCCATTTCGTTCCCCTGGTACATCTCTGTAGCCGTTTTAATAGGTTGTGATATTCAATTGCTTCCTGGTATTCCATGTCTTAGTCCGCCGTAACCAGCGGCTCAAATTTGGCTTTTACGCCGGAGAAATAATACTCCTTGCATGTTGCATGTGCGCTGCTTTCGACGTTTCCGTCTACTCGGTCCGGCCGTCCATGCAATCGGGGGCAACGGCGTTGCTGTTGTTCGCATTGTTGTTGTTGACTGCGCCCGATGAGTTGACTATCCGCGCATTATTCGCGTTGCCGGGATTCGGGGAACGTAACCACTGATTTCGGGCAGTATTAGTATTATTCTCCACAATGCCGAACGGCATTGATTTTAAACTTTGTACTTCTGTTTCTAATTTTGCCAGCCGGATGGCCCGCTGCTGCAACAATCTGTATCTGCGTTCTTTGTCTGATTTTATCCATGCTTTTAACAATCTAAGCGCGTCGTCCACCAGCCCGATCCAATGCTCCAGGCCGTCGATCTTTCTGTCGTCGTTAAATGTGGTAAGATACCGCACCACGTCAGAAACTGCAGCCAGCGCTTTCAATTGCTTTTTGTGGCGCATTTTATACTCCAGATCGTCGTCGATTTGAAATTCATTAGCAGCCATTATATTGTGCAACACGGCGGTCGTTGCTTTTAATAGCGGGATCCGTTTGGTGAACGTAGTCGATTTTGTAAAATACGATCCGCCTTTCGTTCCCTTCATTTTCTGCATCGTGTGATTAAGTAAATTCTCTGCAGCAATAGCAACGTTTAAATCGTTTGGTTTTCTTTTCCATGCCGGCACTGACATTTTACTTTATCCTCTTAGTAGCGGCCGGGTGGGCTCGCGCCGCCGCGACCGTGTTCATTGTATTTTATCCTGCAGCCTTGCGAGCATAGATTCTGCAAGCGGGGGCAACGGCGTAGCTGTAGTACGCAGTGCCGTAGCTGACTGCGCCCGATGAGTTGACTATCCGCGCATAATGCGCGTAGCCGGGAACCGGGGAACGTAACCACTGATGTCGGGCAGTCCCGCTGTTATCGTACATTATGCGATCTATATCGGTCGCGCCTTTGTAGTAATCCCATTGCGTTTCGTTCAGGTTTGCGCCTTCCGTGCTTCCGAAAATCTGGAATCGGGAGGGCAGCCAGAACGTGGCCCGCATCGAATAGCTGGAGCCGGTTTCGTAGCCGTCTGTTTCAAAAATATTGTTAGTGATCGTGCTAAAATCTACCGGGGAGACAATTTCCAGAAAGTCGTCCGGCAATTTACTCATGAAACCGGGCTGTGAAGCCTGCCAGGTCGGAGGGTTGTCAAACCGGTTTGTTGGTGCCCAATAGCTTCCGGCAGCTTTGTCGCTGTTCAAATATTGATGTATTGCGCTTTGTGCATAGTTGTTACTGCCGTAGGCTGCTCTGTGTATACTGTTTGCGTTTTCGTTATCCGGGTCCCCCGTGGGGTTTATAACGCAGAGTTTCGTCCCGGCGCTTCCGGATGTAATTGGCACGGTCTGGGAGGCCGTCAGCGACGCCGGTGTATCATAAACTTTAACGCTGCACGCCGTCACGCCTCCGCTTTTGCTATATACCACATCTAACCCGGCCAACCTGCCGCCGGCAGGCACAGCCTGCAGCAATGTAAAGTTGTAATTTCCAACATTTGCCTCCCCGTATTTTGTTCCTACTTCAAAATAGTATTGACCCGCAGGCAATGCCGTTTCGCAGTAAAAAAACGCTTCCGGCGAATCAAACTGCAGCAGATCTACGGCCTTACTGACTCGGATATCGGCATACGGGCGGCCGTCTTCCAGCTGGCCGTGATGCATGAATGTCCACGGATATGTATAATTCCCCTTGGTTGTCAAAAAAGTGGTCCCTACCGGGAACATCTTGGAGCCGCCTCCGGAATCAATGATGTCCTTCATTTGCCGGAAACTGAGTTCCGACCGGTCGCGTAATATTGCGTTAAGCCCCCACAGGGCCGCTGCCATGTCCTGCCCGGTTTCGTCCAGCAGGGCCGGTTTTGTTATTTGTGCCATTTTGCCCTCCTACACTTCATATGTTATGCATAGCTTGCCGTCAACAACAGACAACCCCAGGTTTTCCAGTGCTAATACCCTGGCTGCTAATCCGTCCGGGGTTGAAATCCCTGCGGCCTGATCACGTGCCTGTTCCGCTGCCGTCTTCGCGGCTTCCGCAGCAGCCTGCGCCGCGGCCGCCTGGCTGGCTTTCGTAGACGCCTCCGTTGCTTTTTCCGCTGCCACGTTTGCCTTTGCCGTCGCTTCGTTCGCCTTCTGTGTCGCGGTGCTGGCGCTCTGGGCCGCGCCGCCCACGCCATCCTTCAGGTTTTCTATATTATTGACAAGATAGTCATACAAGCCGCGGCCGTGCGGATCCGTTAATGGAGTGTTTGGCCCAAAAGCGCCGGATCTTATCAAACTCCCATTGCCGTCATATATTTCCGGGTTTTGATAACCTGTTAATTTCATTTCTCCCTCCTGTTAATCAAAATCCTCCACACTGATAATTTCAGCCACGCAGGAATCAGACGACGCGTAATAACGGTAGTCTGCATCCCGCTGCACTTCCTTCAGGATGTCTTCCGCGGTTTCGCCGATAAACACCCCATGACCGCCAATAACTACCGTATACACAGCTTTTTTTCTTTCTTCGTCCAGATCTTCCACGGTGACAACCTCAGCCACGCAGGAATCAGACGACGCGTAATACTGGTAGTCAGCCATCCGCTGCACTTCGGCCCGAATCTCTTCCGCGGTTTTTCCAGGGAAAACGCCATGCTTCCCGATCGTGATCGTGTAAGTTGCTTTTTTCCTTGCCATTATTTAATTCCTCCTTTATTTTTACAGATCCACGACATCCATAACGAGCCATGATCTGCTGTCAACAATAACGCCAGCGCCTTTATACCTGTGGCCGTAATTTTCCGCAGGGAGTTTGTTGGTATGCGTAGCAACAAGCCGGTCCCCGACAACGCCGCCATCTCGCACTCCGGACGACACGACATTTGACACAATGTTGCCGCCACGCAGCTGAAAATTGTTTTCCGACCATCTGTACGTAAGGTTTTCGTAATCGTTCCAGGCAAATTCCGTAACCGTCTGCCAGCCGCCCTGCTCAATAATCCCATATTTCTGGACGGTAACATTTTCGTATCTGTATGTTGTTTTTCCGTAAAAATCGGTGTATGGAACCCATTGCCTTTCGGTTGTGGTGTAATATCCCCATTCCGGTGCTACATAGACCAGTCTGGTTACAGCTTCGTACCTCATATATGTGTATACGTCAGTCGTCTCCGTCCTACTGTGAGCACACACAGCCACAGCTGGTCTTGCAGCGCTGTTGGCTGGGCCCTCGCTCTGGCCAAACCCTATAACATTAGGATGCTTTGTATTGCTGTCATACGCCACGGCACCGTTTTCGTCAAAAACCTGCAGCCCGACGCCATGCACCGCAGCCGTCAATTTAGTGGAAAAGATATAGACGACCATTCCGGATTTAAACGTGTTCACCGTGCACGACCACCCCGTCGGAGTGTTGACGCAATACGCGTCTATGGTTTGACTTGTGGTCCCGCCAACCGCAGCCAGCAGTTCACCGTCCGCGAAACTGCCGGATACTGTCCCAATATCAGACAGCGCAACTTTTCGCGACAGATACAGGTTTTTGTATGCTCCGTCAATCTGTATTTTGTTTTTGTCGTTATATACAGTTATCCCTGCGCTCACCTGTCAATATACTCCGTACAACATAGTGCATGCCAATTTCCGGCCGGATGGGAATTGCCATTTCAAGAATCCGTTGCCTTTTGTAATTTTGGGGTATTCATATACCGGCCTTTCCGCTTCCTGGACCGCGAAATTTGTAGATGGAGTCTGCAGAAACCACCATATTTCTGTTTCCGGTTTAATTCCATCGTTATATACGACGCCAGTATCCGAAGATCCGTCAATTACGACCCGCCCCAGAAAGCGCGGCAGGCGGTTGGTTACATCAACATCCAGCTTGCCGTTGGAATCATAAACCTGCAGGCCCTGTGCCATATCACCACACCCCCATCCGGACACGCAGGCGCGTATCATCATATACCAGGATCTGATTGCTGCGGACCTCCAGCCGTGCGCCGCTGGTTGCCGTCCGTAGCACGCCGATCACGGCGCTGATTGCTGACAGGCTGCTTACGCTTAACTTATCAGCCGTAACCGCCCCGGTCTGAATCATATTTTTTGTGATAATGTTATTTCCAATCTTTGTGGTACCGTCAATATTAATCAGGCTGCCTTTAATGTAGAAGCCTGTATGATCCTGCTGGAACCAGCTGCTGACATCATCCTGAGTGACTTTACTGGCAATGCCATCCTGCATTGCCTGTATAGCGGTATAGTTTCGTGCGCCGCTATCGCTATTCAGATTGGCAATCAGGGCGCTCAGGCCGCCGGCTGTTTGCGTCAACCGGGAAAAAATTGTATCGTTTGTCCCGTCTTGCGCAGTCTTATTTTGCGCAACCGTGCTGCTGATCCCATCCGCCTGTTGTTTCAATTCCGTAAAGGCTGCGTACGTTGTTCCGTCCGCGCGTGCATTAAGATTTTGCACAATTGTATTGATATTACTGGCGTTCTGCGACACTTGTGACGACAGCACGGAAATGTCCCCGGACATACCTTGCTGCATATCGTCAATCACTTGGGTAACTTGTGATTGCAGCCCATTAACTGATATGCTCAGCTGTGTTATTGCGTTATACCCCGTCCCGTTCGGCCCTTTGTTGAGGTTTGCCACAACCGCCGTTATGCCGCTGGCGTTCTGGTCGATCCGCGTTCCCAGCGTCTGGTTAATCCCGTCCTGCGTAGTCTTATTTTGAGCGACCGTGCTGCTGATGCTGTTTGCAGTGTTTTTCAGCTCTGATATTGACCGGTACCCGTTTTGCTCCGGGCTCTTATTGAGTTCCTCTATTATTCCCTGCGTCGCAACCCGGGCATTAGCGATATTTTGTTCAATCACCTGTGTGGTGTTATTAAGGGCGGCGATATCCTGCACGCTCCGGATCGCATTGTCAATGTTGACCTGCAACGCCAGCGATAATTTTTCTTTTGTTACCGCCTGTTCTTCCAGCAGCGCAGCGTCCACGGTAGCCTTGACGGTCACACGGGCATCCGGAGACGCCGGGCCCTCCCCGAACATGTCTGTATATGCAACAGTTACATCATATATGCCGGCGTCGCAGGCGTGCGTGTACACATTGTTGACAGTATGTGCTTCCACAAGTTCAGCGCCGTCTATGTATATATTCATCCCGTCGCAGCCGGCCGGAACCGGCGCGGCGGTTAACGCAAACCCGCCCAGCTTTGCCACTATGTGAGGCGCTGCTGGTCGCGGCGGTACGGTTTTGTTATATTCCAGCTTTGCCGGTGCAGAGTATTTCCCTGCCGCAGAATATGCATATAAATATAACGTGCTGGTTCGTTCCGTAAGTGGAAGCGCCGCCTTTAGCCCGGTGACTCTGGCCAGCAGGTTGGCATTTTCTATGCCCGGCGCATCGTCCTTGCGCACCTCATAAAAAGCAATATCGCTGTTAACCACTTCACGCCATGACGCCGTTGCCTGATCAGTAAAATTAATCGTAAACCCGTCCGGCGTGTTAGGCGTTTCCGTACGCAGCGCCACCAAAATTTCTACCATCGGCGAAGCATCCGGAGACGTTTCGACGCCCCACTGGTCGACCGTAGTTACTGCAATACGGTAACGGTCCCCAACGACGGCCTGCGGAATTACCGCGGACGTCTTTCCGGATCCGCCGTAAATCCATTCCCCGGCAAACCCTAATTCGGACGCCGGGATCCCCTGCCTGACTTGGATGTATTTAGCCTGCACGTTGTTGGTTTTATACCACACCCGCGCCTCGTAAAAACTCTGCAGATCTGGCGGCTCCCATTCTGCGACGATATCATACCGCGTTACGCCATCCTTCAGCTGCCGGTACCGGTTCCGCGCCGTCAGCTGACGTACCGGCGGAATATAATACGGCTGCAACGTGTATTCGTAGGCCGGAACGTCCGCCAGCGACTGCTCCCCGCTGCCAAAAATGTTATAGCTGCAAAACTTAAAATACAGTTTTTTCCCGATATCTTCCTTAGTAAACGGGGCTCGTAACAGTGTTTCGTCGCAGCGCACCACCACGCTGCCCACCCCGTGGGTCGTAGGCGTTGTATTATACTGGCCCCGGATCAGGCCGTCCAGCCTGTAATGCCCGTTGGTCAGCAGTGTTGCCGTCTGGTAGCTCATACATTCGCCGCTGATCCACAGCAGAGTATTTGCCCGCTGCGCATCCTGTTTGCTGCCGGACAGCATCGTCCCGTTGATATCTACCTCCAGGCTGGTAGCGGTAGCCGATAATACAGCGGCCAGCGGGCCCAGCCTGGCGTTGTTGCTGATCCTGCCCAGGGTGCGATAATATTCGTCGTTGTCAGATACGTAGACCGTGCACCCGCCCCAGTTATCGCCGGTGCCCTTGGCCGCAATCCAGACCTCCAGCCCTTCCGCCGTCAAATCTGCCGGCGGCTGGAAAATAGCCGGTACCGCCGTCGCGGATGGCGGCCTGTTAAAATCTACAAAAGGCCGGTCATATTCATGTACGTCGTATTCTGCAGGCCCGTAATTGCCGTCAAACCAGGAAATAGCCGTAAATTCCGGCAACCCTTTTTCGTCTTCTTTTACGGCTGTAATCAGTACGACCTGATTGATAATTCCAGAATTTTCATCTGTAATTCGCACTTTGTCACCCGGTTCCAGCCGGCAAAACGGCCAGTCAAGTTTAAAAGTGTACTGGTTTTTCCCGACTTTGTTCCGGCGCGCTGCTTCTTCCGCAATTTTGACCGCGCGGGCTTTAGTGTAGACGTATCCGGCCTGAATCGTCGGGGCCTGATTGACGCCGCGCTCTGCGATATCCGCGACATCTTCATACGTAACGCTTTCTTTTTCGTATCCGTTTTCCCGGTTCTCATATTCCACGGTAAACCGGTTATACTGTTCGCTGGAATCCTTCCGGGACCAGATAACACAGCTGCTGCCATCCACAAGAAAGTCGTCCGTTGTTAAATCATATTTAATTGTGTTATCCGGTTCCCAGCCTCCGATCGGGCGATCGGCCAGCGGCACGATCTTATACGTATCATTACTATTAAAAACGTAAGCGCCGCACAGCTGTGCAATCTCGTTTACGATTTTCTGCGCTTCCTGGGGCCCGGTCGCATCCGCCGGCGTAGAAATCAGCAAGTCCGCATTAGCGCAATAGCTGCGGAAGCTGTCCGCGCCTTGTATTGTCACATTTTTCTGGCCCGATTTTTCCAAAACATACAAAATGTAATCCATCGGGTTGACATCGGTACCGTCCCCGGTATCCAGTAGCTGGCCCATGACTTCAAAATTATAGGACGGCATACTGGCATTATCGCCCAGGTCAATCACGCCGGCCATGTACGCCAGGCCGGAATACGGCAACGCTTTGTCCGGATGTTTGCCTGTTACGTAGGACCAAGGCTGCTGATTGGCAGCTCCTTTGAATAACGTCAGTCCGATCTTTTCGTCCGGATAATAATATAAATCTTTCCCCTTCCAGACTCTATTTACCCCTTTTATGGGGCCTTCACACAGTCCCAGGATCGCGGCCACCGTGTACGTATAGCTTATTGTGGTAGTTTTGCTTTTCCCACCCTTGCCGCTGCGCTGCGTTTCCGGGTGTTCATGGGCTGTAAAGTCGTCATAATAGATAACATTGCCAGCTATGCGGGTAGTGCCCAGCACTTCCATGACGGCAGCCCCGTATTCCGCTGTGTTGACAGTAAAGGCGCTGATCTTGTCCGTCCGGATTGTTGTGTTTCTGCCCCCACCAAAAAGTCCCATTTAGACACCTCCGCGGTAACGGTAGACGCCGCGCAGGCGGCTGCAACCGCGCGCATCATAAAACATAACGTCATCGATATCACTCAAAACCACGCCCTGCCCGACTAACGCGTGACAGACGGCATCATTTCCGCAATATACCGCAGCATGACTGACACATCGGCCATATTGGTACAGTAAAAAATCACCGGGGCGCAGATCCTGCAGCGTAATTTTTTCGCAGTACGTTTGCACATAAAATAAAAACCACTCTTCGGAATGATGCAGATGCCATTCATTGGAATACGGTTTTACTGCAATTTCATCTTTTTTAATTACGCCGGCGTCTTCCAGTGCGCCGATCAGCAGCATGCCGCAGTCAACTCCGACGCCCTTCACTTTAGCGTTATTTACATGCGGCGTGTTTAGCCATCCCTGCGCTGCGGCGGCAATTGCACGGCCATCCGCTTCCGTAATCACAGCAACACCTCCTTACGCGGCACAAACGGCGCGATCAAACAATAATCGTCCGTATCGCCGCTGGACGTTACCCGACCGGATGCAGCCGTCGTGTAGGCTCCCTGCGGGTAATACTTTCGCAGTGGAAACTCTTTATTGAGTCCCTGTGTCTTGCTTTTGATGGTAAGCTCCAATTTCGTGCCACCGGAATTTTTGATTTCCACATCCCCGGAAAACAGGCCGATAGTGCCAATAACCGACGCGCCTGGAAGATCTCCCGTTTCCCGGAAAAAGGCCCGTTTCAGGCTCAATTTAGCCCCGTCCAATACGCCGGAATGCGCAGCTGCCATAATCGGCATGCTTTCTATTGTATCCTCTGCATGGTTGCCATCTGCGTATATCGTTACAGCCAGCGTGTCGACCGTGACCTGTCCCTCCAGGCTGATCTGTTGCCGGCGGATAATCAGGGCGTCATGCCTGTATATCCGGTTATCCAGCACAATATCGCAATCGCAATCTGCATATCGGTACGCGTTACCGTTGGCGAGCACTAACTCGTACAGATCGCAGGATGTAAAAGTTTTTTCTGTATTCAGATGTATTGCCAGTTCTGCAGATACGACTTTCATCGCCATGTCTCCAAATTCAGCGTATTAGTTTTTTTAAAATTGGTAAAAACGTGCTCCATTTTAATTTTTTTTGCCGGTATGTGTACTTTCCAGTAATAACGATAGCTGGCGGTCACGACCGCGGAGCTGGCCAGAGCTGTTTTAAAAGTAATAGCGCCGTTGGCCACGGTGTATTTACTGGACGCCTGCAAAGTCCCGTTAACATAAACCTTTAACTGATCTACCTTGTCCACAGCCTCCACATGGCCGCCCCACTTCATTACACATCGATAACTGCCGTCTGTGTTTTGCGGCAGCTGCACGCCCGTTTCTGTATTGTCATCCGGATCCAACCAAAAGAACGGGGTATTTCCGCCTTTCAGCGTTGCAAAAAAGCCCAGGATGGTTTTATAGTTTTCTTCCGACAGGATCCCGAATTTTATTTCGATGTTCCACTTGGGCAGCAGCTGGTTTGTATTGCTGCGTTTTTTTCCGCTGCCGGTAGAAACAATATCCCCGTCGTAGCTCATGCCTTTATAGCTGTGCATTTCGATGCCGGACATAACCGGCCAGGTTGCGATCGTCGCCATTTACCACACCCCCGTTGCAGACCGGAAACGGCGGTTTTCCTCATACAGTGCCTGTTTAATTTTGTCCAGGCCGCCACGATCCAGAAAGCCGGCGAACGAAGCCGCATCCATCGCCGACACCTGCAGCGTGATAGTGTCGCCGCCCGTTGTTGCCGCAATCGTGTCGTCTACGCTGCCGCCGCCGGAAAATTCCGGAACCCGCCCGGCATTTAATGCATCCAGCGCCGGGCGACCGATCATATCCACGGCCGCGCTGCGGATCACATACTCCCCGTTGCTGAGCATGGCCGGAATGCTGTCGGATGTTCCTGTCCCTGGTCCGGAGATGTAGCCGCCGGTTGCTTTTTTAATTCCGAAAACAGTTTTGTTTGCCGCATCAGCTGGAGTCATTCCGCTGGCAATCATCGGAAAAGCGGAATATATTGCAAAAACAGACAGCCACTGCGTCAGAATCCTGACGGCATTTTCTATAATACTTTTTGCAAAATCGGCCAGCGCGTCCTTTGCGCTCTTTTCACCCAGGATAAAATCGGCCATGGCGTCGCCCATACTTTTGCCCACCTGGTTGGCATATTCACAAATTTTATTTTTCCATTGCTCTGCCGTAGTAATAGAGTTTTTTTCCGCCTCCGCTGCTTTAGCCAGGCCGTCCCTGTATTTTTCCACAAATGCGTCGAACGTCAGGCCCTGGGCCTCCATGTCCGCCTGCAGCTGTTCCGGCGTTTTTCCTAACAAAGCGGCAAAGCCCGTCATTTGATCTGTTTCCGCAGGTTGGGCCATTATGGCATTAATCTCTTCCAGATCTTTTGTCAGTTTTTGTTTCAGCGCTTCGATTTTCGCCTGCGCTTCGTCTTTGTTGCCAAAAACCTGATCAAAAATACCCTGGCTTTTTTCTTTCAGGCTGCTATAATTTGCGCTGTATTCCGCCGCTTTCGCTTTGGCTTCGTACAGTTCATTTTCTGCGTCAATCTGATCCTGGATCGTTTTTAACGTATAATCCCTGGTTTTGTCGTCCCTGATCTTGGCCGCCAGAGCCAGCTCTTTTTCCAGCCCCTCCAGCAGCTGGTTATGCGCATTATCCAATTCCAGCAGCTTGATGCGTTTTTCTTCTTGCGTCCGGGCTTCGCCGGTCAGCATGCTCATATTGACCTTGGCCAGCTCCACGGTGCTCTTGGCCATGGCCCATTTTTGTTTATCGGCGTCGCTGTATTTTTTAATCAGCGTTTCTATTGCTTTTTCTTCTTCCGTCAATTCTTTTTTGGCGGATCCGCCGCCGGACCTGCCGCCGGTTTTTGCCGCCGCCGGAGCCTTGACGGTACGTTCAACCGTCCGGAAATGATTCTGGTTTCGACTTGCCCGGTCTTCCGGTTCAATTTCCGCTTTTTTGCCAAACGTCTGGGCCCAGCTTTTATTGACTTCGCTGCTCAACCCCTTGCCGACCGATGTTAAAATAGTCTTAACCAGATCATATATATACAACAGTCCGTCAATAACCGGCTGCAGTGCCTCGTAAACATCCCTGCCGAACGAACAAAAAGCTTCGTACGCAGAATCTAACGCTAATACGATTAACTTAAACGTGGTAATAACGGCACTCAGCGCGCCGTCAATGATGTCTAGCGCAAACGCTGCCACCTCTTTCAGATCAGAAAAAGCGCCGCAGCCTTCCCCGCGAACCATATCAACCAGATCCTGGGTAAAGCTGATCAGATCCTGTATAATTTCCGACTGATCAAACGCGTCAAAAATGCCCATGCCGATTTCTGCGCACATAGTCTGCAGATTGCCGGTTACATCGCCCCAGGCGTCGATTGTGTTGTTTTTGCTTTCCGCCATGCTGCCATCAAATTCATGCATGTAGTCCGTCAGGGCTCCGATGGCCTTCTGGGCATCCAGCGTGCCATCATCCAGCGCCTTCATGGCCTCTTCTGCAGACATTCCGATCTTGCCGAAAGCCTTGTCTAAATCCATACCGGCCATCTGCAGACTGACAAACTGCTTGCTGGTAGCTTCCCCGGTCGCCTGCATCCGGGCAATAGTGTTAACCATGGCCTGCGCTTCCGCCTGCCCTTTTCCCAGGCCGGCGGATGTATCGGCACACAGCTGGATCATGTCCGCAGCATTCTGCGCGGAATAACCTAACGTCATCAGCTGGATCCCCATCTGCTGGACCGCGCTTTCATCGTAGTTTGTATTACGGTATACGTCATTGAAAGTGCGATACGCTTCCGTGGCGTCGGTTGTCATGCCTTTAATGGCGGCCAGCTGGGAAACGCTCTGCTGCATTTTTGCGCCGGCAGTCAGTACGGCCTCCCCCAAAGAGGCCAGCGCTGCCACGGCTCCCGTCATTATGGTAGTGGCCAGGTTGCCCAGGGCTACAGAAAAAGCCGTGGTAAAGCCCTCTGTTACTTTAAACTTTCCGGCCAGTCCTGCAGCGCCCGCATCCGCAGCGGCGGATGCTTTGGCCATGTTTTCCATTTCTTTAATGCTGGAATTGATGGCCCTGGCGTATTGCTGGTTAGCCTGCGTCTGTTCGTTGATCTCCTGGCGCAGCTTCCGCATGGCGTCCGCCTGCTCTTTTGTTGCAATCGTTCCCTGCTTTGTAGTCGCCTCCAGGTCCTTCAGCTGCCGCTTCATGGCGGATACGCTTTGCATCCCCGCCGCCAGCTCCGTGTTTAATTTTTTGAGGCCTTCATCTTTCGCCTCTGTTACCAGGGTGATCTTTGCGTCTGCCATTTTGTTATCTCCCTATTTTGATATGCGTGGCCATGTACATTTCAAGCTGGCCGCAGAAATAATCCTCAATGGCCGCCCGGTTATTTATTAACATCTTCTAAAACGATTTCGTCATTGCATTTAAATATGCGATTGTGTGCAAACGCATTACGAACATGAGAGAGTAGTTGTCTTA
>JAFTZZ010000034.1 GCA_017460905.1 Acidaminococcaceae bacterium
AATCTCTGAATCCACGTATATTAGAATGGCCAAGGCCGGGAACTGATTCCGTAGCCTTTTCATGGCGCTTTCAGTCAAAAATTAAACATGTGTGGTGGTTTTTGCCAAAAGTTTCTCTTGACAAATGTCATTACATATTAGCGCTTTACTGATTTTTATCACAAAAATGTCAAATTGTATTCTGTATACACAATGAGCTTTGTATGATATAATAAAGAAAATCCAAATGTTATTTTACAAATGAATTATATTTCATAATTTATAACCTGAGATAGTTAAGCTGTCTGGTAAAGGAGTGATAAAATGGCAGATGTAAAACCCCTGAAAATTACGGAAACAGTATTGCGTGACGGCCCGCAGTCGTTAGTTGCGACCCGTATGCGGGTGCAGGATATGATCCCGGTTCTGGAAAAGCTGGATGAAGTCGGTTATCATGCCATAGAAGCCTGGGGCGGCGCTACCTTTGACGCCTGCCTGCGTTTCCTGGACGAGGATCCCTGGGGACGCCTGCGGATTTTGCGGCACCGTATGCCCAAAACACCGATCCAGATGCTCCTGCGGGGACAGAATTTATTAGGCTATAACCATTATGCGGACGACGTGGTCTCGGAGTTTATCAAAAAGAGCGTGGAGAATGGGGTTTCCATTATCCGCGTGTTTGACGCACTCAATGATACGAGAAATCTGGAAACTTCCTTTAAAGCAGGCAAGAAGGCCGGCGCCCATATGCAGGGCGCGCTGGTGTATACCACCAGTCCTTACCATAAGCCGGAAGACTTTGTCCGGCTGGCGAAGGAAATGGTACAGATGGGCGCGGATTCGATCTGCATCAAGGACATGGCAGGCCTTTTAAGTCCCTACGGTGCGGAAACGCTGATTAAACAGCTGAAAGCAGAACTGACGGTGCCGCTGGAACTGCATAACCACTGTACAACCGGTCTGGGCCATATGACGGCTCTGAAAGCAGCGGAAGCCGGTGTGGATATTCTGGATACAGCCCTGGCCCCGTTTTCGGGAACCACGAGCCAGCCCTGCACGGAAGCCATGGTGGCGACCTTGCAGGAAAGTCCCCGGGATACCGGACTGAATTTGGAAACCTTGAATGAGCTGGCGGAATATTTCACCGGCGTCAAGAGCAAGATTGTGAATGAGTTCCATGTGAACCCGAACTTTAACGTGAATCCCAAGGTGCTGCTTTACCAGATTCCCGGCGGCATGCTGTCCAACCTGCGCAGCCAGATGGCTGGTATGGGCATTGGAGATAAGCTGGACGAAGTGCTGAAGGAAATGCCTCAGGTGCGAAAAGATCTGGGCTATCCGCCCCTGGTTACGCCTACCAGCCAGATTGTCGGCTCCATGGCCGTCATGAATGTGGCGATGGGCCGCTACAAAATGATTCCCCGCGAAGTAAAAGAACTGATCCGCGGCCGTTACGGCAAAACGGCAGGTCCTATCGATCCGGAAGTCCAGAAGCTGGCCATCGGCGACGAGCCGGTGATCGATCACCGTCCTGCCGACGACATTAAACCCCAGCTTAAGACGATGCGTGACCGGCTGGATGAAGCGGGATATCCCGGCCTCAGTGTGGAAGACGTATTGTCGTACGCACTGTTTCCGGATGTAGCGCTGAACTATTTCCGCAGCCACAGATAATTTCGCTGAAAGGAGCCCCTTAATGGCAAAGAAAATTACCGAAAAAGTTACCTGGGTAGGGAAGATTGACTGGGAGTTAGTGTATTTCCACGGACACGAACTGTCGACCTATAAAGGCTCTTCCTACAATTCCTATCTGGTGCGCGACAAAAAGACGGCGCTCATTGACACCTGCTGGAAACCCTATGACGAAGAATACGTGAATCACCTGAAATCCGTAATTGATTTAAAAGAAATTGATTACGTGGTCATGAACCATAATGAAATCGATCACAGCGGTGCCCTGCCTGCACTGATGCAGGAAATTCCGGGCGTGCCCATCTACTGCACGAAAAAAGGCGAAGGAATCATCCGGGGACATTATCATCAGGACTGGAATTTTGTCAACGTTAAGACCGGCGACACGCTGGACCTGGGCGACAGCAAGCTGGTGTTTATTGAAGCGCCCATGCTGCACTGGCCGGACACCATGTTCACCTACATGACCGGCGAAAACATTCTGTTCAGCAACGACGGTTTCGGCCAGCATTTTGCTAGCGAAGAACTGTACAACGACAAAGTGGACGCCCACGAAGTGTACAGCGAAGCGATGAAATATTATACGAACATTTTAAATCCGTATAGCCCCATGGTGACGCGTAAGATCAAGGAAATTCTGGCGCTGAACGTGCCGGTGGATATGATCTGCCCCAGTCACGGCATCATTTGGCGGGATAACCCCATGCAGATCGTGGAAACCTATCAGAAATGGGCGAACAATTATCAGGAAAACCAGATTACGCTGGTCTACGATACCATGTGGGAATCGACCCGGCGCATGGCCGAGTGCATTGCGGAAGGCATCCGGCAGGCTGATCCGGACGTAGTGATCAAACTGATGAATGCGGCGAAGGAAGACAAAAGCGACATCGCGACGGAGGTTTTCAAATCCAAAGCGATCCTTGTGGGATCTCCCACAATCAACTACGGCTTCGCCTTTTCCATCGGCGGTATCATGGAGCTGATCCGCGGCCTGAAATTCAAAAACAAAAAAGCCGCAGCCTTTGGCAGTTACGGCTGGAGCGGCGAAGCGGTGAAACAGATTACGGAACTGCTGCAGGGCGCGGGCTTTGCTGTTGTCAACGACGGTATCCGCTGTCAGTGGGTGCCGGACGAAGCGCACATGGAAGAGTGCCGCCAGTACGGGCGCGCTTTTGCTGAAGCGGTGAAATAAAAAAGTAAAATCGTCCCAACTCTGTTACGGTGCTGAGTGGGGACGATTTTTTTACTTCAGATATTCAACATAAGTTACGGTTTTCGGCAGCCTTGTTTCTATAGCTTCCTGAATCTGTTTGCCGACCCTTGTCATAATTTCCAGTGTAACGGATTTGCTGCCTACGCTGCCGATGGCCGAGGTAGTCTGCGCGGCTTCCGTATAGGTTTTTGTGTAGATATATTTGTTGTTCCGGATATCGATGATGCGGAACGGAATTGTGGAGTTCGCCCGTTTGCCTGCCGCCAGAAGGCTGCCTTTATCTTTTACGCTTACCGGGCCTACGCCGAGATACAGGAAATAGTCAACGTCGCTGTCTGCCAGCACATCAATGATGTCTGCGCGTTCTGCGTCGGCGATGTCCTCGATACCGGTTTCCGCCAGCCTGGCTTTATAGAGCTTGCCGTCAACCAGTTCGTAAGTTTTTACGGGCAGGGCCGCGTCCAGATATTCAAACAGCTTTTTGTCAATGGTGTTATCGTATTTGGTTTTCGCGTTGTTTTCATAAACGATGGCGACGACCGGCCTGCGGGTCACCGTGCGGTAGCCCTGCTCCGCTTCCGCTTTTTCTCTGGCGCGGGCGGCTTCCGCTTCCTTTAACCGCTGGCTGAAAATTTTATCTTCTTTTTTCTGGGATGCCGGTGTGTTGCCGACAGCCCGGATCCGTTCCACAATATCCCGGTCGTTCCAGCCGGCGAAAGCCGTTACGCTGTAAGCCATTATCGTTAAAGAAAGCATTAATGTAAGAAATTTTTTCATTTCTTCCTCCTGTAGCTGTATCGGTAAAATTCATTTCATGCTATACTATTATAGCATATTTTATAGTGAAAATGTGTCAGAGTTGGAAAATCAGGAAACAGTGATGAAAACTACGGTTATTTTAGTGCGGCACGGGGAAACAAACTGGAATGTGCTCCACCGATTTCAAGGAATCTCCGATGTGCCGCTGAATGAAAAAGGCAGACTGCAGGCGGGTTTTGCGAAAAATGGGCTGGCAGACACCAAACTGGCGGCGATTTATTCCAGTCCGCTGCAGCGGGCTATGGAAACAGCGGAAATTATCCGGGGCAACCGGGAAATTCCCGTTTATGCCACTGACGGCCTGCGGGAAATGGGTGTCGGCGAATGGGAAGGCCTGCTGGTTTCGGAAATTGATGAAAAATATCCCGGCTGGTACGATATCTGGCGTACCTGTCCCACAAAAATCCGGCTGCAGGGCGGCGAGCCCTTTACGGAAACGCAGCGGCGCGCCTGGAAAGCGTTTCAGGAAATTATCGGAAAGCACCAGGGGAAAACGGTGCTGATCGTTTCCCACATGATGTGCATCAGCAGTATTTTACTTACCGTTGCGGGCATCCCGCTGGACGAAATCTGGCAGCACCCTATCGGCAATGCGGCGCTGAACATCGTGGAGGTGGACGAAGCCGGAAACGCTGTCATTACGGACTGGAGCAGGGACAATCATATACCGGAAGCGTACCGGCTGAAGTCGCCTTTTGGCAGGGTTAAATAGATTGCAGTTTCTCACGGCGAGATGTAACTTTGTAAACAGTCTGCGCACAAAAGCGCTTTGTTGTATAAAAATATCTGTAAAAATTATAAATTTTGTTGACAGACCGGCAAAGTTGGATATAATTTGAAATAATGGTTCTATATCATACTTATTGAATATGATATGAGAAAAATCAGGAAGACGCAGCATGTTTTCCAAATCATAATGGAGGGGTAAAGGATGTTTTTGAAGAAACTTTCAGTAATTTTAGCAACGGCGATTTTGGCTGTCGGCCTGGTAGGTTGCGGCGGCGAGAAGAAAGACGAGAAAAAGGCTCCGGCAGCGGACAAACCGATTAAGATTGGCGTAACCGCCGGCCCGCATGCGGAAATTATGGACAATGTGAAGAAGCTGGCGGAAAAGCAGGGGCTGAAAATTGAAGTCGTGGAATTCAGTGATTTTGTAACGCCGAACGTGGCGCTGAACCAGGGCGAGCTGTTTGCCAACAGCATGCAGCATGCTCCGTATCTGGCAGCAACCCTGAAAAAAGAGCCCAGCTTTAAATTAAAAGAATGCTTTAAGACCGTAATTTTCCCGATGGCAGTATATTCCACGAAAGTTAAGAAGGGCGAAACCATTCCGGACGGCGCGACCGTTGCGATTCCCAACGATCCTTCCAACGGCGGCAGGGCGCTGCTGATGCTGGACAATGCCGGCCTGATCAAAGTTAAGGATAAAACCAACCCGGTTACCGCATTGACTGACGTTGTGGAAAACAAACATAACTTCCAGTTCCGCGAGTTGGATGCGGCCAGTATCCCCAGAAGCATTAACGACGTTACCATTGCCTGCATCAACGTAAACTATGCGCTGCCCGCCAAGCTGAATCCGCTGAAAGACGCGATCCTGGTAGAAGGCGCGGACAATCCGTATGTAAACATCTTTGTAACAACAGAGAAAAACTTCAGCGATCCGCGTATCAAACAGATTGAAAAAGTGTATCGCTCCGAAGAAAACAAGAAATTCATCACCGATCATTTCCAGGGCAGCATCCTAAGCGCATGGTAATGAACGGATAATTCCTGTAAAAAATATTACAGATTGCGAAAATTCGACGGTTTTTTACAGGGAATCCGTTAGATTTCTTGACAAATCGCAGTGATAAAGTAAAATATTTATTAAAATTAATACATTTTTAAAACCGATGAAAAAGAAGAGTAGGCGAAGGAAATTCCCTGCAGAGAGCCGCCGGTGCTGGAAAGGCGGCGGGTAGAATTCGCTGAATGGACTTTTGAGGGTGGAACGAAAGCGGGAAAGATGTTTTGCCGGTTGCGTACGTTTGTATTTGCGCAGGACTGACGAGCACAGCAATCTTTTCCTGCTGTAGCAGCCAACGGGGCCTTCTCCCGTTACCAAAGAAGCCTTGTGAGTGGGCGGGCATGTTCCGCCAAAATGAGTGGTACCGCAGAAGCAGAGCTTTTGTCTCATAATTGGGGCAAAGGCTCTTTTTATTGGTATCCTTTAAAAAACAGTTCAGGAGGAATGTATCATGGCAAAGAAAGTACCCCACAGACTATATTTAACGGAAGATCAGATGCCGACAGCATGGTATAATCTGCGGGCAGATATGAAGGAAAAACCGGAACCGATGCGGAATCCCGCGACGGGACAGCCGGTTTCGGAAGAAGATTTGTATCCGGTGTTCTGCAAGGAACTGGCCCATCAGGAAATGGATAACGATACGCCGTACATTGAAATTCCTGCGGAAGTGCTGGAAATGTACAAAAACTACCGTCCGTCTCCCCTGTGCCGCGCCTATAACCTGGAAAAAGCGCTGGATACCCCGGCGAAAATTTACTACAAATTTGAAGGCAACAACACCTCCGGCAGTCATAAGCTGAACAGCGCGATCCCGCAGGCATATTATGCCAAGAAGCAGGGACTGAAGGGCGTCACGACGGAAACCGGCGCAGGCCAGTGGGGCACTGCCCTGGCGGAAGCCTGCTGCTATTTCGGACTGCCGCTGGAAGTATTCATGGTAAAAGCTTCTTATAATCAGAAGCCCTTCCGCAAAGCAATCATGCAGACCTTTGGCGCCAGCGTGGTCGCCAGTCCCAGCGATACCACCAACGCGGGCCGGAAAATCCTGGCAGACAATCCGGATAACCCCGGCAGCCTGGGCTGCGCGATTTCCGAAGCAGTGGAGCGCGCCGTGTCCGGTGATAATGTAAAATATGTACTGGGTTCTGTGTTGAACCAGGTTTTGTTACATCAGTCCATCGTAGGGCTGGAAAGCGCCATTGCGCTGGAGCTGCTGGACGAATATCCCGACGTGGTGGTGGGCTGCGCCGGCGGCGGATCCAATCTGGGCGGCCTGATTGCCCCCTTTGCCAAAGATAAGCTGCAGGGCAAGGCTAACCCGCGGCTGGTAGCGATTGAACCGGCATCCTGCCCGTCGCTGACCCGCGGACGTTACGCCTACGACTTCTGCGATACCGGCAAGATTACGCCTATGGCGAAGATGTACACGTTGGGCTGCACCTTCACGCCGTCGCCCATTCATGCCGGCGGCCTGCGCTATCACGGCATGGCGCCGATTTTGTCGAAGCTGTACCACGACGGTTACATGGAAGCGAAATCCGTCGTCCAGACCCATGTCTTTGACGCGGCGGTGCTGTTTGCAAAATACGAAAGCATCCTGCCTGCGCCAGAATCCGCCCATGCGATCTGGGGCGCTATCGAAGAGGCGAAACGCTGCAAGGCGGAAGGCCGCAGCGAAACGATTTTGTTTGGCCTTACCGGCACCGGCTTCTTTGATATGACAGCTTACGAAAATTACCAGTCCGGCAAGATGAACGATTACGTTCCGACGGATGAAGAACTGGCCGTAAGCATGAACCGCCTGCCGAAAATTCCGGGAATACAGGAGTAAGCCATGCGAGCCGTTGTAACGAGAGTGAAAGAAGCGTCCGTCATCATTGAAGGGACAATCAATGGGAAGATCAGGCAGGGCTTTCTTGTCCTGCTGGGGATCGGGCCGGAAGATACAGCAGCCGAAGCGGACCGCCTGGCGGAAAAAATCTGTAACTGCCGCGTCTTCGAAGATGAAAACGGCAAGATGAACCTGAGTCTGGATCAGGTGGGGGGCGCCCTGCTGGTGGTATCCCAGTTCACCCTGTACGCTGATCTGAAAAAGCGCCGTCCGGGATTTTCCCACGCGGCCAAACCGGAGCTGGCGGTGCCTCTCTACGAAAGATTTATGGAAGTGTGCCGGATCAGGGGCTTTACGGTGGAACACGGGGAGTTCGGGGCAGATATGCAGGTGGCTTCCGTAAACGACGGGCCTGTGACGCTGCTGTTTGACAGCGCGGAGATGTAACAATTAAAAATATATAAACGCAAAAAAAGCCGGCGCCAGATTCCTGATGCCGGTTTTCTTTATAGGGGGGAGTGTTTTTTTGCGGATAACGGGTCACTCATTCCGCTTCTTTAAATTCCGCGTCAATGGTATCGTGGGTCTTCTGAGGCTTGGGGTAAAGCAAGATCGCATCGTGGATTACCTGCTTGGCAATTTCCCGATTGCATTCGGCGACCAGCCGTTTCATGCGGAACGCGTCATAGATCCACCAGATTACGCCAATGTAAATGTAGCACAGCAGCCACAAAATGATATTCTTGAAAGGCTTGTTCAGGTAAAAATAATGCGCGCCCAGCAGGATCCAGAAAATATACGCGGAAGAAACGGATTTTTCTTTGACAGGCAGCGTCTGGATGACATACTGCTGCTGCTGTTCAGTCAGATTCTGAATTTCCAATCTGGTTTGTGCGTCCATGTCTGTCCTCCTGAAAATTTGTGAAATGAAGATAAAGCAGCAATCTGTTTTGCGGAATTATAGATTGCAAAGATGCTGCGCCATGCGGCTTTATCTGTGAGAGTACGGCAACAAGTTTTATCGAGAGGGACCCGGACAAGCATCTCTGCCGGACCGGTTTCATTATAAATAAAAGGCGTCGGGAATTTGTAACGAAAGTTAGGCAAAACTGTGAAGAAAGAGTTACGAAACAGGCAAGGCAAGTTACAAATTTTGCAACAGCTGCCGTCAATGAAAAAATAAAATGAAGCGTTGCTGCACTGCAATTTTTCTCGCTTTGTGATACAATAGCAGGGGAAAAGGATTTACAGCCATAAAAGGGAATTTGCCCTTTACATTTTTGGAATTTGATTGCTGAGGAGATAACGCTATGCACATTTATGCTATCGGCGACCTGCATTTTTCCGGTGTGCCCGAAACAAAGCCCATGCTGGTATTCGGGGAACAGTGGGACAATCACCGGCAGCGCATTATCGAAAACTGGAAACAGACCGTTGCGCCGGATGATATAGTCATTCTGTGCGGCGATATTTCCTGGGCAATGAAGCTGCAGGCTGCGGTGGAAGAGGATTTACGGGACATTGCGGCGTTACCGGGGAAGAAAGTCATGCTGCGGGGCAACCACGACTACTGGTGGACCGGTCTTGGCAAAATGAAACAGGCGACCGATGATGCATTTTTCTTCCTGCAAAATAACTTTTATCCGGTCGATGATGAAGGCATGCACCTTGCCGTCTGCGGTTCCCGCGCCTGGCTGACGCCGGTCTGCGAAGGCTATAAACCGGAAACGGACGACAGCATCCTGCGCCACGAAGAGCTGCGTATCCGGGCGTCGCTGGACGCGGCAAGACAGGCTGGATACGAGGATCTCATTCTGGCATTGCACTATCCGCCCTTTTATTCAGCGGAAGAAAATTCCGTATTTAAACAGATCATTGATGAATACAGAGTGAAAACCTGCGTGTTCGGGCATATCCACGGCGCAGAAGGCGCGGCGGCGATTTTTGAAGGAGAACGTGACGGCTGCCGGTATAAGCTGGTGTCCTGTGATACGCAGCATTTTACGCCGGTGCTGATTCGGTGAAAGTGCTAAAATAATTTTGGAATTTCGCAAGAAAATGTGTTGACAATCTCTTTGGTTTTCGTTATAATAGCTTTGCTGTTGAAAACAGCGCTTATGTGACTCCGTAGCTCAGCTGGATAGAGCGTTTGGCTACGAACCAAAAGGTCGGGGGTTCGAATCCCTCCGGGGCCACCATGACAAGCCAATCCGCAAGGTTCGCCTTGCGGATTTTTTATTGTGCGCCCGGCATGGGCGCAGTCTTAAAGGTGAAAGTCCTAAGTGCAGGTTAGTCGTGCCAAGCACATAGCCGAAGGCAAGGGTGTCCGTCGTGAGGCGGAATCTGAAGGAAGCCGGATGTCAGTTCGAGGAGTGCTGGCGGGCAAATCTCTGGCC
>JAFTZZ010000035.1 GCA_017460905.1 Acidaminococcaceae bacterium
CTGGCAGAAGGCGGCGTAGAGGTCGGCGTCTGCGGGCCCCGCGTCCGGACGATCACCGCCTGTCAGGGCAGCGCAGTCTGCCCCACCGGCCTCATTGATACGACCCGCTTGGCAGAAGAACTGGATAAACGCTACGGCGGGCGCGAGCTGCCTCATAAATTTAAATTCGGCCTGACAGGCTGTCATAACAACTGCCTCAAAACGGAAGAAAACGACTTGGGCATCAAGGGGGGACTAAATCCAAAATGGATTTCTTCCCACTGTATTTTCTGCGGCCTCTGCCAGGCAGTCTGTATCGGCAAGGCTATCACCGTAGACAAGCAGGAGCGGACGCTGGCCTTTGACCGGAGCAAGTGTCTCTACTGCGGCAAATGCGTACAGAACTGCCCCGTTGGCGCCTGGGACGGCGAACGCGGCTATGTGGTTTCCATCGGCGGTATGTACGGAAACCGGATTTCCATCGGCAAAACCATTCTGCCGATCATTTTTGATGACAACGAATTATTTGCCGTCATCGATACCGTTCTTGCGTTCTTTGAAAAAAACGCCCGTCCCGGTGAACGCAGCCGCACCATGCTGGATCGCATCGGATGGGACAAGCTGGAAGATGAATTGAAAAAGGTCACAGGAAAAACACTGCCTGCATAACGCAAGCTTGCAAGGCACAGCTCTCGGAAAACGTAGCATAATCATAGAAGCAAATCTTGAAAAGGAGGCCTGTATGAACATTCCGGCAGATGAATATCTCGATATTACCGATGTGGGCTGTCCGGTCACCTTCGTCAAAGCCAAGGTGCAACTGGAGGAAATGCAGAAAGGACAGATTCTGCAGTTAAAGATCAATGACGGGGAAGCAATCCAAAATGTACCCCGCAGCCTGAAGGACGACGGCCATAAGGTATGGGATATCAGTGTTAACGAGGATGGGACCTATATGGTCTTAGTAGAAAAAGAAGGCTTATTATAAAAAATACAGCGCCACCGCCTGATAAAGCGGTGACGCTTATTTTTTACGGATTTCCGTAGTTTTCACTTAATTTTTCCGCCTGTTTTCTGATATAATAAATTTACGCTGAACAAGTGGCAGCCTTGCCAGCAAATCAGATAAGATACCGGAGGACACAGTAATGAACAAGCATATGGGAAAAATCGTATTGGCTGCATTTCTGGCCACGTTCTGCCTGCAGGCAGCTTGCCATGCCATGGCGAAAAATGCGGAAATCCATGTGGAGTATCTGCAGCACCGCATGTTCGATGACCGTTTTATCAACAATTATAACATCCATCTTTTCCAAAAAGCGCACGAACACGCCGGGCTTACGTTTCACAGGGGATTCACCGTGACCCGCGCCCACGGATACACAACGGAAGACAACATCCGCCGGGACAGCAATGCGGTCGGTCTGGGACCGGCCGGAATGGTCCGGTGGGAGCGGCCTGTAAGCGGCAAGCTTTACGGAGACCTGGAATTGTCCGGTTCGTTTTTGATCTATAACAAAGCCTTTCCGGCCCAGGGGCGTCCCTGGGGGTTTATGTGGCGAATCGGCCCGCGTCTTACATGGAAATATTCTGACGCCAATTCCGTCAGTCTGGGATATATGCTGAGCCACAGTTCTAACGGAATGAAAACAAAAAATCCGGGACATCACTCCATCGGATTTTCGTTAGGGTTCAATCACAATTTTTAATTCTTGTTCATAAAGATTGCGTGTTTCATTTTTAATCACAAACTAATTCAGCCGGTGTTGGGCGATCCATCCGGTGGAGGGTGCCACCAGGCTTCGATAAGCGCGGCGATAGGCAGGAACAAGAATCGCCAGCGATACGAGGAAGCTGACATTATAGGCGTTATAGATAACAGCCATATCATACCAGAAGGGCAGCAACGCCTCGCACCACAGTACGCGGAACAGGGCATACGCAAAAAGCGCGGAAGCCATAGGAATGCCCGTCTCGCCCAGCCCTTTGAGACCCCCGATGTAAACCTGGTTCAGGGAATAGAGGAAATAGAATGGGAATGTCCAATATACGGCGGCAAGAGCGTTTGCGCGCGTCGCCGGGTTCTCGGTGAAAAAGGCTACTAACGGCTCCGCCAGCAGCACCAGGACAACACCGACAGCGATGGTTCCGTAGATTGCCGTGCGCCGGCTGATACGCATCGCTTCCTCGACCCGGTCAAGCCGTCCAGATCCAAGGTTCTGCCCGATAAAGCCCGTCAGGGCCATTCCGTAGGCAAAGGCAGGATAATACAGGAATCCCTCGATCTTCGCATAGACCACCATGCCCGCCATCGCCGCGGGACCGAACGTATCTATGCTGATCTGGATCAGGAGGGAGGAAATGCTCATAAACGCCGCCTGCATTCCCGACGGGATACCGAGGCGCAGCAGCGCCAGCAGTTCCTTCATCGGCAGAAGCCTGGCGCTGGCGGCCAGACAAAAACGCGCGTCGATCCGCGTCAGCCGCCAGAGCATCGCAAGCCCCAGCGCCCATTGCGCTGTCAGCGTCGACCAGGCGACGCCCTCAAGGCCGCAGTTCAGCCCGACTGTCAGCGCAATATCGAGAATTACGTTCAAAACAGCCGATCCGGCAAGATAGCAAAGCGGCGTTTTCGTATTGCCGAGAGCGCGCAAAACGCCATTGGCGATATTATACACAAGCTGTGGCACAAGGCCCAGAAGGCAGATGCGAAGATAGAGGATTGCGTCGTCCATGGCTTCGGCAGGACAGGCCAACCACAAAAGGTAACGTTTGCCCAGAAGTTCTCCCAAAAGCGTCAGGAAAATACCTGCGCCGATTGCGATAACCACCGATGTGGCAATGGTATGGCGCAGCTTATCGTACTGCCGCGCGCCAAAGAGCCGCGAGACAGCGGAAGTAACACCGACGGCAAAGCCGATGAAATAATTGATATGCACAGCCAGTACCAACCCTGCGACGCCAACCGCCGCGAGACCGAACGCGCCGCCAAACCGCCCGACTACGGCGCAGTCCGCAATATTGTAAAGCTGCAGCAACAATTGCATAAGCAGCAGCGGCGCGGCATAAGCAAGCAGTTTCCGGTGAATCGGGCCCACGTCCATGCGCACCTCGCCCGTAGCCGCTTCTTCAGACGGTCCGGACGGATTCATTTCTGTTGCGGGACTGTACTCCCGGTTTGGTTCGTTATCAGTAATGGTTTTCATAAAAAAAGCCTTCCTTGTTATGTGCTAAAAAGAGTATAACAAGGAAGGCGTTTCTTCGATATAGCGAGATTTTTATGCTTAGATATAACAAATCCTTATACCAGAATCATATTGAAGGGATTCTGATTACGTGAGTTTGTGCGCACAGCAAACATACAAGCGAACTAAACAGGAGCGCCTGTTCCAACCGTCTCCAGCTCCAAGGCCTGGCGCAGGAACTCGAGAAAATCTGCCGCGTCCGGGCCAAGCGGCTCCCCTTTGCGCGAGATGTAGCCGAAAGCAATGCGGCCCTCCATACCCTCAACGGGGATACGGCGGAAATCGTATTGGCGGTAGGCGTCCTTAAGCCAATAGCTGCCCAGATTGCAAAGCTCTGTTTTTTCGAGCATCCGGATCATCATATGGTCGCTGTTTGTCCGCACCACCCGGCGGATGGCCAGAGCCTGCTTAACAAACGCGGGCGAGCCGGTCAGAAGATCCTCGACGGTAAAAAAGTCGTCCTCCAGCTGGATGAAGGAAAGCGTCGCCAGTTCCTCCGGGGTTACGGAGACGCGCGCGGCTAACGGATGGTTTTTTCCCACATAAAGCACGAGGTCGGTATCGAGGAGCGGAGAAAATGCCAGCTGGCGCCGGTCGATCAGGTAACGGAGCGCAGAGCGTTTTGTATCCGGCACGAAGAGAAACCCCAAATCGTACTCATTATTCGAAAGCAGCGTGATCATCTTTTCGATACCGCATTCCGTAAACTGCACATAAAGGCCTGGCGTCGCTTCATCGCCACGGGTGCGCTCGTTGTAAAATGCCGTCAGCATCACCGCCATGTTGCTGCTGTTGTTCGTCAGCACGCGCAGCGAATGTTCCCGCTGCTCGCTCCCTACGGAGCGGAACAGCTCGGCATTGCGCAACGCGTCCTGCGCATAACCATAGACCCTCGCCCCCGCTTCCGTCAGCTCGACGCCATTGGAGCGGCGCTGAAAAAGACGCGTCCCCAGTTCCTTCTCAAGCTCGCGAATGACCATGCTGACGTGGGGCTGTGTGGTAAAAAGCTCCTCTGCCGCCGTTGTCAGCGAGCCGCAACGGGCGCAGGTAATAAAATACAAAAGCTGGCGCAGTTCCATGATGAATTCCCCGTTTTTATCAAATTTGACATGCTGCTTGTGTTGCTTTCTATATATTACATCATTATATTACTTTATTAAAATCAGTACCGCAAGGACCAGGTTGATCACCGCCACCAGCGGGCGCAGATACCGGTTCACTTTCTGCCGGTCCAACTTAGACATGAACCACGGCCCGGCAAAAGCCCCCACCAGGGTGCCGGACAGCAAAAGCCTGACCAGTTGCCAGTCCATGTGCCCCAGCGACAGGTGCATAAAAAAGCCCACCAGCGACATGCCGCAGATGACAAAGACCGACGTGCCCACCGCATGCAGCGGCGCGCAGCCCAACACGAACAATCCGGCGGTAATCGGCCCGCCGCCGGTAACCCCCAGCAGCCCGGACATGACGCCGCCCAGCAGGCCAAAGGCCATCGCCTTCAGTTTATCGCCTGCGGTCAGCGAAGCCGCATCCTTGATCTCCCGCTTCGGCGGATGGATGCAGTTCCACGCCATCTGCAGGGCAAGGATCAGCAGGATCAGACCGGTCAGCTTATTGTAAAAACGCAGCGGCAGCAGTCCGGAGCACAGGGAACCGATCACGCTGCCCACAACGGTCCCCGCCAGCACGTGCAGGGCCAGGCGGATGTTTACATTGCCCGCCCGGTAGTGACTGAAGGCTCCCATCAGCGTGGTCGGAATCGCTGTTGCCAGGGAAACCGAAGCCGCCACGTCCGGCGCGATGCCGCACAGGCCGGTCAGCACGCCCACATAGACAGCCCCGCCTCCACCGCCTAACGATACAATCAGCATGCCGGCCAGAAAACCGATCAGCGGTAAATAGAAAATTGGCATAACTCTCACTCTCTTATTCATATCTTTTGCTTGAAAACTGCTGTTGCATGTTCTGCAAAGCAATCTCATCTCTTTTTAATTATAGCACAAAACAGCCGCAGAATTTTCTGCGGCTGTTTTGATAATCTCAATAAATATCTGATTTTTACATGTTAAGTTTTTTCCCATTATCCCCTTTATCACTGGAATTTTGTCTGCAGGCGCTCCAGAATCTGCTCTGCCTTCAATATTTCTTCCAGCTGCTTCAGCACTTCCTGGTTATACCGGTTCTTTACCGCTTCCTTCTGAAGCGTGAACAACGCGCCTTCCCTGTCCGCTTTTGCATTCAGCAGCTCCGTATAACGGTTGATCACCTGCACCATTTCCGCCGCCTTTAGGCAATTCCGGTTTTGCAGTACAGACCGTAATTCTTCATTAGTATCTGTCGGCGCATGCAAAAACTGCAGCACCGGCTTCAGCCAGTAGCCCATACGCAGGTTATCCGTCAGGCCGATGATCTGCTCTGGCGAGGTATTGGCCTGTTTGGCCAGCTCTGCGGAAGACGTAAACATGAGCGCAATACGGGCCTGCTCCCCGGTGGCCGCATCCCAGCCCAGGGATTCCAGCAGCTTGTTGCAGTATTCCATGCGGCAGGCATCCATGTCGGCAGGCTTAACGGCTACCATACGGCTGAAATCCTGCAGCATTCCGGCAACATTGCAGCTTTCCTCCAGCGTATCCTGATACAGCTTTTTGTCTAACAGGTTCCGGATAATGGCTTTTACTTCATCGTATTTAATCGGTTTAACCAGAAAATTGTCGGCGCCGACCTTGTATCCGTGGATCCGGCTTTCCAGGTCCTCCAGCGCGGTCAGCATCACCACCGCAATCGACCGGGTCCGGGTATCCCGCTTCAGCGCGTCGCAGACTTCGTAGCCGGACATGCCGGGCAGCATAATATCCAGCAGGATCAGATCCGGTGGTTCCTGCCGGGCAATCTCCAGGCAGGAATATCCTTCTGTGGCAATACGGACTATATAGCCCCAGCTTTCCAATACATCTTTCAACATACTGCTCAACTGTTCGTTGTCATCTGCTATTAAAATCGTATGCTCCATGTCCGCTCCTTTTCCTGATTTATCAACCGCGGCTTATATTTTCGCGATTCACACTGCATCTGCTTC
>JAFTZZ010000036.1 GCA_017460905.1 Acidaminococcaceae bacterium
CCAAAGAGCTGGAACAGATGGGCTATTCCCTGGTATTCTGGGCCTGCAGCGCTGTATATACCGTT
Organism: Acidaminococcaceae bacterium; assembly: GCA_017460905.1. Classification (GTDB taxonomy): domain Bacteria; phylum Bacillota; class Negativicutes; order Acidaminococcales; family Acidaminococcaceae; genus Succiniclasticum. The sequence continues at coordinate 66 of JAFTZZ010000036.1, forward strand.
TCCAAGGCACTGTACGACCTGTTTACCGGTTTAAAGGAAAACGGGACGACGGAAGCGACTGTTGCCAACATGATTGAGTTTGGCCGGTTCAATCATTTTATCGGCCTTGACCATTACAAAGAGCTGGAACGTAAATACAAGGTTGACAGAGACGACTGACAGGGAACGTTGCATAGGATGCGATGCGGTATATCAATTAATTCGCCTATAAAATGACGAAATCTGATTACAGTAATTATCATTAAAAAATAAGACCTGCACCGGGCAAAATGAATTGTCCGGAAGCAGGTCTTTTGACATATAATAAACATAAATTTGTTTTAGGATACAGGCGAAAAAGAATATTGTAGAAAGAACTGAAGAATAAAGAAGCAAATGCAAGCAGCATTAGCGCAGATTAAAATAATCTTTTCGTTTACGGAACAGGATATGCTATAATAGTAATAAAGTATTTGATTATGACAGATATGGAAAGGAGGATACCGATGAAAAAATTCTTTGCGTTGGTTCTTTCGTTCTGCTTATTTTGCGGGATTGCGTTTGCGGAGGGAGAAACGGCTGATACCGGAAACGGTGAGAACAAGGCCGGTTCCCTGAATCTTTCATCGCTGCCGGAGCGCAAGACCCTGAGTTCGCTGGAGGATGTGCTGACTACGCAGGATGCGGACCGGATCCAGAAGGCGATTTCCGACGCCCTTGTCAGTTATGCGGAAAAGGACGAATCGCTGTCCGTTGAAGCATGGTCGGAGAAGGTGCTGCAGGAAAAAATGGAAAATGCTTCCAAAAGCCGGGTGACGGAGATAGCACAGGAAATTCAGGACGCGATCCGGGAAACGGAAGAACAGAATAAATCCCTGGCGGAAGCTGTGAAAAACGGAGAAAGCAAAAAGAGCTGGCTGGACGGCCAGATGAAAAAGTACATCACCAAAGCCGTTGAGCTGACCGGCGATGCTCCGAAGGTGACCAGCCAGGGCCGTAACAGCGGCTTTACCATTGCGGGCAAAAACTGGAAAGGACAGGCGCTGAGCGACAGGGAAGCCCGCCGTATGCGGGAGGATCTGGAAAAGGATGCGGACAGCGGGATCAAAACGGCTGTGGCAGTCGGTCTGGTACTGGCAGCGGACAGCGGCCGCGTTTCCATCATGAACCAGGCAGCGCCCCGCCAGCTGACCATGATTGCTATCAATGCAGTGGAAGAAGCGAAGACCGTTTTAAAGGTTAAAAAAGGAATCATCACCGGCAGGGAAGGCGTTGCCAAGCTGACGGATACGGCTATGACCTCCCTGATTGGTATGCTGGCCGGCTTTGATTACAAGCAGATCGGTTTTCTGGCCGGTACAGCGGCCGGTACGGCAGCCGGCGGCGCGATTGAAGGCGCTACCGGCGGCATCAGCCTGGGTTCCATTACGATCAACGGCGCATTGCTGGGTGCTTACTTCGGGGAAAAAATCGGTACCCGTATCGGGGAATCCCTGAATGCCACTATGGACGAAAAGCTGAAGGTGCGGATCATCAGCGAGTTTGAAAGCTTTCTGGGGGGAACGGTAGCTACGGTTCTTAACATTCATGATGTACAGAAGGCGCTGGACAGCATGGAAAACGAAAGTGATATCAAACTGACGGAAGAGGCGGCAAAAGCCGTCACCAAAGCCAAAGACGGCGCGGTGTCCTTTGGCACCAGCGTCAGCGAAACCATGAAAGCATGGGGCAGCAGCGCCGGGTCTACGTTAAAGTCCTGGGGTAACAGCACCGGTTCTACGTTGAAATCTTGGGGTCACAGCCTCTCTGATTTCTTCGGGAATGCAGGCCAAAGCATCGGCAAGGGATGGCATAGCGTAGTTGACAAGGTGAAAGGCGCGGTCAGCGCAGCCCCGAACACGTTGCTTTATGTGTAACAGAACAGTATATACTTGCAGCCTGTCTGAAATGGCGGGCTGTTTTTTGTTACGTGCAGAGTCATATAAAGTGTGGTACAATAAAAAAACAGGCAATACAAACTTCAATTTTCAAAAGGAACGGTAATACATATGACAGCAGAACCGTTTTCAGTTAAAATCATCGGGCACATCCGCACTGACTTTTCCAGCAAATTCGGCGTGCCGCGGCAGAGCGGCGTGGTAGAGGCGCTGGAAGCGCGCATTGAATTTGAAAAGGAGTACGCCCAGCCGGAAGCGTTCCGGGGGCTGGAGGGCTTTTCCCATATCTGGCTTATCTGGCAGTTTTCGGAGACAGTGCGCAGCCACTGGTCGGCTACGGTGCGTCCCCCGCGGCTGGGCGGCAATACCAGGGTAGGGGTGTTTGCTACCCGTTCACCCTTCCGCCCTAACGCAATAGGGCTTTCTTCGGTGAAGATAAAAAGAATTGAACTGGACACGCCCAAAGGCCCTGTGATTTATGTCAGCGGTGCGGACCTGATGGACGGCACGCCGATTCTGGACATTAAACCGTATCTGGCCTATGCCGATTCCCATCCGGAAGCAACGGACGGGTTTGCCGGACAGGTGACCTTGCAAAAGTTCAGCGTGTGTTTTCCGGAAGAACTGCTGGCACGCATTCCGGAGGATAAGAAAGATGCGTTGCTGGGAGTGCTGCAGGAGAATCCGGCTCCCCACTATCAGAAGGACCCGGAACGTATCTACGGCTTCGGCTTTGCCGGTAAAGAGGTGCGTTTCCGTGTGGCAGACGGCGTGCTGACGGTAGTGGAAGTGGAATAACCTGCGTCATTGAAGCCGGTAACTGATATGTGCTGTTTATCCGTCGGACAGTGTGTACAAATGCCGTAAATTTTGCTATAATATTATGTACATTTTTATGCTTTTCAGGAGGCTTTTATGATTTCGATTCGTGACAGGGTTCGCTTTGAGGAAACGGATCTGATGGCGGTGGTATATCATTCCCGCTACCTGCCCTGGCTGGAAATGGGGCGGGTGGCGTATCTGCGGGCCTGCGGTGTGGACCTGAACGAGATGATGGCTGTCGGCATCCTGTTCCCGATTCGGGAAATCAATGTGAAATACAAGCATTCCGCCCGTTTTGACGATGAATACGAAGTGCAGACTTCCATGCGGGAATTTAACCGGGCCAAGATGGTCTTTGCGTATAAAGTGACAGACGTGAAAAGCGGCAAGGTCTTTGTGGAAGGGACCACGACCAACGTGTTCACGGACAAAAACGGAAAGATCCTGCGTCTTCCGGCGGAATGGTTTGACCGGATCAACGCGATGTATCAGCAGGAAAAACTAAATACAGAGGTGTGAATTGATGGACTATGAAATTATACCGGTGCCGACACGGATCCTGACGTCCCGGGATAATATTGTGGAAGCAGTAAAAGAATACGGAAAAGGCAAGTACGGCCCTAACGATGTGATTTGCGCGGCGGAAAGCGTAGTGGCCATCACCCAGGGCATGGCAAAACGCTGTGAAGAGTTCCGGCCCGGCTTTCTGGCCAAGACGCTGTGTCACTTCTTTCCATCCTACGGCAGCATCAGCGGCTGGTACTGCATGCAGGCGCTGATCGATACGGAAAGCAATGCCAAAGTACTGTGGGCCTTTATCGTCGGCGCGGTGACCAAGATTATCGGAAAAAAGGGCGTGTTCTATCAGATGGCGGGATACCAGGCCCGGCTTATTGATGATGTGACCGGCACCATGCCGCCTTATGACAAACACATTGTTTATGGGCCCAAAGATCCGTTTAATGTGGTAAAAGAGATGAAAGAGGCCTGCGGCGTGTACGGCGCCGTCATTGCCGACGTCAATGATTTGAAGCGGGCAGCTATCATCGGCTGGACTGACGGCGTGGAACCGGACAAGGTGTCGCAGATCCTGATTGACAACCCCTTTGGCAACGCCAGCCAGAAGACGCCAATCTGCATCATTAAAAATTACCGTAAGGCGTGAGGGGAGGACAGAACATGATCGTATTGGGAATCATTCTGGTGCTGCTTGCCCTGGTGGTCTTATTTACCCTGCGCCTGATCTCCCGCCATGCGGCAGCGGATAAGCAGCTGGTATTTTACAAAGAAAAACGGACGCAGGCAAAGCTGCTATCCAAAACAGAAGATAAAGTCGTTTTCAGCATGGATGTTCCGTATGAAAACAAAAGCAGCAGTGAAGCAATCTTTCTGGATGCGTTTGTCCGTATCTATCTGCCGGACGAACAGTATAACGGCGCTTTGCTGCGGGGCCGGGTGAACCACCCTCAGGCGCCCCGGACTGACGATTACTTTGAAGCGCGCCTGGTGCCGCCGGGTGAAAAAGATCATCTTACCGTGACCTTTGAGCTTACGCCCCGCAACGGCAAAAAAACAGCCAAAGAAGCGCTTCTGGGCATGCCGGACGTGGAAGTGGCCCTGTACGTAGAACGCCGCGGCCGTATGGAGCTGTTCCACAACAAAGAGAATATTCTGCTGACGAAAGAAGAATTACAGAAATTAGTTAAGTAAGTGAGGACTGCATGGAAACACTTGTCATAGCCACTTCCAATTTGGGGAAGCTGGATGAATTTAAAGAAATGTTCAAAGACGTGCCGGTCACATTAAAGTGCCTGGCGGATTATCCGCAGCTGCCTGCGCCCAATGAAAACGGCAGGACCTTTGCGGCCAATGCCAAGATCAAGGCTTCCTATTATGCAAGAAATCTGAAGGAATACTGCCTGGCGGACGACAGCGGCCTGGAGGTTAAGGCGCTGGAAGGCGCGCCCGGTGTACGCAGCGCCCGGTATGCAGGGGAAGAAGCAACGGATAAGGAGAACAATGAGCTGCTGCTGAACCAGATGAAGTTCCAGATCACCCGGACCTGCCGGTTCCGCTGTGCTTTGGCCGTTTCCAATCCTAACGGCAAGATCGTGGGGGAAGCGGACGGCAGCTGTGAAGGTATGCTGCTGCACGAGCCTTTGGGCGACAACGGCTTCGGCTACGATCCGCTGTTCTGGTCCACGGAACTGCATAAAGGGATGGGCGAAGCTACGCCTGAGGAAAAAAACAAGATCAGCCACCGCGGCAAAGCCGTGAAAAAACTGATTGCCGGCTGGAAGAAGATTAAGTAACTATGGCAGTATGTGCCGACAGACAATGGCTGCAGGCATGATTGCAACAGAAGTAACTATTAGAATCCAATAGAATCGGGACCGTAAAAAAACATGAAAATAGGAATTATCAGTGACACGCACGGCAGCGCAGCGGCGCTGCGAAAGGTGCTGGCGGTTGCGCCGCCGGTAGAATGCTGGATCCATTGCGGTGATTTTGCGGCAGATGCCAATGCGCTGCATAACATTACCGACCAAAAGGTATATGCCGTATCCGGAAACTGTGATGTGATGAGGGGAGCCGTAAAAGCTAAGCCGGATCAGTTTTTACGGTTGGAAGGATTTAAGGTCTGGATCACCCATGGTCATTTATATATGGGTGAAACACGGAAGGTGGAAGAATTAGGCTGGTGGGGGCAGAAGCTGGAGCAGGATATCGTCATCTTCGGTCATACCCATGTTCCGCTGTTTACCCAGGCTTTCGGAATCTGGCTTTTGAATCCCGGCAGTCCGGCGCGCCCCCGAAACAGAGGCAAAGCGTGTTTTGCTGTCCTTACGTTAAATGAAGGGCAGATGCCGGCGGTGGAGTTTATCGAAGTATGAGATTGTAAATTGCGACCGGTTTGAAACAGGAAACAAAGCAGGTTATAGCTGACTGATAAAAGACAAATCATATGAGGAGGGATACCGGAATGCGTGAAATTGATGTGAAAGAGGTAACACGGGCCGTTGCGGAATGCTGTATTGATTCCTGCAACAATCTGCCGGAAGGGGTTCTGAAGGTGCTGGAAGAAGCCCGCAGGGAAGAGGTTTCGCCTTTGGGCTGCCAGGTGCTGGACACCATTATTGAAAACGCAAAGCTGGCAACCAAAAAGCAGGTACCCTTATGTCAGGATACCGGCCTGACCGTTGTCTATATCGATATCGGGCAGGACGTGCATTTCATTGGCGGCGATCTGTGGGAAGCCATCCATGCCGGTGTCGCCAAAGGTTATACAGAGGGATATCTTCGGAAATCTTCCGTCGACGATCCCATTTTCCTGCGTAAGAATACCCAGGACAATACGCCCGCGATCATCCACTGCCGTATCGTACCGGGAGATAAAGTGCATCTGGTCATCCTGCCCAAAGGCTGCGGCAGCGAGAACATGTCCCAGCTGCGCATGCTGAAACCGGCTGACGGACTGGACGGCGTTATCAACTTTGTACTGGAAGCCGTACGCACGGCCGGTCCCAATCCCTGCCCGCCGGTAACGGTTGGCGTCGGTGTGGGCGGCAATGCGGAAAAAGCCGCGGAACTGGCAAAATTTGCCCTGGCCCGTAAAATCGGTGAGCATAATGCCAATCCCGAATACGCGAAGCTGGAAGAAGACCTGCTGGCGCTGGTGAACAAAACCGGTGTCGGCCCTGCCGGCTTAGGCGGAAAGACCACGGCCCTGGCTGTCAATGTGGAATATGCCCCGACTCATATCGGCGGCCTGCCCTGCGCTGTTATCTTTAACTGCCATGCGGCCCGCCGTTCGGAAGCGACCATTTGAGAAGGAGGTATCATCATGAGCGAGATTAAATATATCACCACGCCCCTGACGGAAGAAACCGTTAAAAACCTTCATGCCGGCGACTTTGTGCGCATCACCGGCCCTATCTATACAGCCCGTGACGCTGCCCATAAGCGCATGTATGAAGCACTGGGCCGCGGTGAAGCGCTGCCGTTTGATGTAACGGACAACGTCATTTATTATGTGGGGCCGACCCCTGCCAAACCCGGCGAGGTAGTAGGCAGCGCGGGACCCACTACCAGCGGCCGTATGGACAAATACACGCCGACCATGATTGAACAGGGTATGAAAGGCATGATCGGCAAAGGCTTCCGTAATGACGATGTAGTAGAAGCCTGCAGGAAGCATCATGCAGTGTACTTTGTGGCCATCGGCGGTACGGCGGCGGTGATCTCCCAGTCCATTCGCAGCGAAGAAATGGTTGCCTACGAAGATCTGGGACCGGAAGCCATCCGTCATTACGAAGTAGTGGATTTTCCGGCCATCGTAGGTATCGACATCGAAGGCAACGATGTGTATAAGCTGGAAATTGCCAAATACAGGGAACTGTTGAATTAAGAGGTGTAGCGCCTTGCATCAGGCAGAAAAATATATCAAACAGATTGTCGAAGAGATTGGAACTTCGCAATACGTACAGGAATATTTAAAACAGGGCAGGGATAAGGCCGCGGTAGCCGATGTGGCGGAAAAGCTGAAACAGTTTTCGGAGAACATGTCGGTGCTGCAGCCCATTGCCATTAAAGGCTTCATGGTTCCTTCCGGCTCGCTGATCCTGTATCATTATCTGAAGGAAGACCTGGATGCTGTAGAGGCAGTGCTGCGGGAAGGCATAGCGGAGAAGGTGAACGCACAGCAAAAAAACGGTCAAATGCCGGAGGGGATGCAGTCAGATGAAGATGCATTGCCTGCTGAGCAGCGGGAAGAGCTGCAGAAACGGGTCGGCATCGTGCGTCACCGTCTGAACGAGATGACGGAATCCCTGTTATCCCAGCATATCGCTGACCAGATTGAGCAGCGGACCGATGAAGCGGCGGCACAGGCAGCCTTTCAGGAAAACGGATACCTGCCGCTGTACGCGGATGAAAGGACCATGGGGATCGTCTATAACACGCTGACCGTGCAGTTGCTGCTGGATCGCTTTAATCTTATTTTTGAAGGGGTCTTTGCGCCGGTAGACCAGGCTGCGGTAAATTCCATTATGACCAATGTGCTGGCGCCCTATTGGAAACAGCATGCCCAGAGTATTTTGTTCACCGTAGAAAACGATGCCAAATAAAGTATGAACCGAAATTAAACCTGTATATCCAAAAAAGATATTCCTCCTTTTGTCATGAATGCAGCTGGCTGCAATAGTTATTCAGACAAGAGGAGGATTACTTAATCTACAGGGCTTCTTTCAAATGCAATAGTTAAGTGGAAATTTTGATGCAGACAACAAAAAAGCTGTTCCCTTGCGAGAACAGCTCATTGTATCATTTCTGATTATGCGCGGGTAACTTTGCCGGAACGCAGGCAACGGGTGCAGACATTAACACGTTTCACTTCGCCGTCAACAACAGCCCGTACAGTCTGTACGTTAGGCTTCCAGGCGGCTTTTGTGTGACGGTTGGAATGGCTGACGTTATTACCGGACATAATGCCCTTTCCGCATACTTCACAAATATGTGCCATTTGGTTCGACCTCCTTCACAGAATCAGCATATAGCCACTTATCTAAAATTTAACATGAGTATCTTACCACAAGTGGAAAGTAAAAGCAAGCATTTTTCAAAAATGTCAAAGAAAAATATGGAAATGGTGTTATAATAATCCATGTATAAATGTAAAGAACCTCTGGCAGTTCGCAGGGAAGCGCAAACGCTGCAGCGGCTGCCTGATCATTCACGAAAGGACGGGAGCGCATGGAAAACTGGTGGCAGCAGCCGGTCACTGCGTTAAAGGGTATCGGCTCGAAGCGGGCGGAAGCGTTTGCCCGTCTGGAAATAGTGACGGTTGGCGATTTATTGAACTTTTATCCCCGCCTTGACAGCTACATTGATTACTCCCATCTGGCGACGATCCGGGAACTGAAAACCGACGGCTCCCGCCAGATTTTTGAAGCAGAAGTGCTGCGGGCGGTGGAACGTTATTCCGGAGGCGGCAAACGGTATGCCGTGATTACCGTGAAGGATGAAACCGGGTATGCGGAAATCTTCCTGTTTGGGGCGCAGCGGTTTCAGGCACGTCGTTTTAAACCGGGCAGCCGCATCCTGATCACCGGCCGTGTGAAGCCGGGGCGCAGCGCCGCCAAAGCTGTCAGCGAAGTGCTGCTGCAGCTGTGTGATGAAGAAAATCTGGATCACTCCGTTGGCATTCTGCCGGTGTACAACCTGACGGAATCCCTGACCCAGCAAAACCTGCGGGCAGCGGTACGGCAGGCGCTGCAGCTGGCAAAAGAATACGGCCTGCCGGAGACTGTTCCGGAAACGATACGAAAGCAATACGGATTTTTATCCCGCTTTGATTCGGTGAGCAACATCCATTTCCCGGAAAGCATGGAACGGTTCCGTCTGGCGAAAAAGCGGCTTGTCTATGAAGAATTGTTTCTGCTGCAGTGTGGCCTGATGCTGAACCGGGAGCATAATCACGACGGCCGTCCGGGCATCAAGCACGGCAGGAACGGGGACACTGTGCGGCAGGTTTTGCGCAACCTGCCTTTTACGCTGACCGAATCCCAGCAAAAAGCCTGGGCAGATATATCCGGGGATATGGAAGATGTGAAGCCCATGCACCGGCTGTTGCAGGGGGACGTAGGCAGCGGCAAGACCGTCATTGCGGCGCTGGCGCTGGCGAAAGCCGCGGAGAACGGCTTTCAGGGCTGTATCATGGCGCCTACGGGCATACTGGCGCAGCAGCATCTGGAAACCCTGACGGAGTTTTTTCAGGGAACCGGTATTTCTATCCGGATCCTGACCAGCAATACCAAAACGGCAGAGCGCCGGGAAATTTTGCAGGAACTGGCAGATGGCTCGCTGAAGATTTTAGTGGGTACCCATGCACTGCTGCAGGAAGATGTGGTGTTCGCCCACCTGGCCTTAGTCGTGACGGACGAGCAGCACCGCTTCGGTGTGAACCAGCGGGCGGCGCTGGTAAACAAATCGGAATATGCGCCGGATGTGCTGATCATGACGGCGACGCCCATTCCCCGGACGCTGGCGCTGACGGTGTACGGGGATGTGGAAACCTCCGTAATGCGGGGCATGCCGCCGGGGCGTAAGGCTGTGGAAACCTTATGCTACACCGGCGACATGCGGCAGAAGATATATGCGGGCATGGTGCGGCAGATTCAGGCGGGGCGGCAGGTCTACGTGGTCTGTGCTTCGATTGAAGAATCGGAAGCCATGGAAGGCATCCGCAGCGTCACCGACGTGTATGCCGAACTGAAAAAGACCTGGCTGAAGGACATTCCCTGCGGCTTGCTGCACGGAAAACTGAAGCCGGCTGAAAAAGATGAGATCATGGAAGCGTTTGCGGCGGGCCGTCTGAAATGCCTGATCACCACGACAGTCATCGAAGTCGGCGTCAACGTGCCCAACGCGACCCTGATGATCGTAGAGAACGCCGACCGGTTCGGCCTGGCCCAGCTGCACCAGCTGCGGGGCCGGGTAGGGCGCGGCGACAAGCAGTCCTATTGCGTGCTGCTGACGGATAATCAGGAGCCGGACAACCTGGCCCGCCTGACGGTGCTGCACAATTCCAACGACGGCTTTGAACTGGCCCAGCGGGATCTGGAGCTGCGGGGTGCAGGACAGCTGTTCGGGCTGCGGCAGCACGGTTTGCCGGATCTGCGTCTGGCTGATATACTGAGAGATACCGATGTATTGCTGGCGGCCCGCAAGGACGCGCTGCGCGTACTGGCCCGGCCGGAGCTGCGGCAGGAGATGCTGCAGGGCGCGGCGAACCTGTTTGACAGCCGTTTTGCCGGGATTTTCAATTCGTAACGCAGCGAAGGGTATCATTTTAAATGGTGATATTGCCGATTAAATAATGAATTCAAAAATTTGCAGAAAGTAAGGAATATTTCATGTCGGACGAGAAAAAGAAGTGGTATCAGGACCCGGACGGGCTGACAAAGATCATAGCGCTGGTGCTGTTGCTGGTATTGCTGCTGTGTCTGCACCTGTTTGCCGGCGAATTTGTGCATAAAACATTCCGTCTGGCGGTCAGCGGTAACGTAAAGGCGCTGGCGGAATATCTGCGTTCCTTCGGCCCCTGGGCGATTGCTATCAGCTTCTTTATTGATGTGCTGATCAATGCGGGCAGTATCTTTCCTTCCATATTTTTATCGACAGCCAACGGCCTGATCTTCGGCCTGCCCCTGGGCATCCTGGTTTCCTGGCTGGCTGAGACCACCGGCGTGGTGCTGAGCTTTCTGCTGATGCGTTTCTTCTTCCGCAACACGGCGGAAAAGCTGATCCGCAAGGCCAACCGTCTGCAGGACATTGACAAAGCCAGCGAAAAGAACGGCATCATCTGGATGACCTTTGCCCGGGCGCTGCCGTATTTTCCCTCCGGCATCCTGACTGCTGTCGGCGCCTTGAGCCGTATGAGCGCCAGGGATTACATCATTGCCAACCTGATCGGCAAATTCCCGTCCACAGCGTTGGAAGTGGTGATCGGGCACGACGTGGTCAACTTCCGGGAAAGCAGCATCCGGCTGACCGTACTGGTCATTATCGTGGCAGTGGTGTTTTACATAGGCAGGAAAAAGCTGTTTAAAGATGAGAAGGCGCACGGTGC
>JAFTZZ010000037.1 GCA_017460905.1 Acidaminococcaceae bacterium
CGAAAGAATTTAAAAATTTTCTACGTATACATTACAATTGGTCAAGTGTTGCCTTGAGTGGACATTCGTGCTATAATGCACATGTGTTTCGTATACAATTGTGTCAAATAAATAAGGAGGAGATTCATATTATGAAAATGAAAAAATTTGTGTCCGCGTTCTTAGCATCCGCAGTAGCCCTGAGCCTGGTTGCAGGCTGTGGCGGCGGAGACAAGAAAAAAGCTGAAGAGAAAAAACCGGCAGCAGCCGGCGCCGTTAAGGTTGGCGTGTTCCTGCCCCTGACTGGCGATAACGCAGCCGGCGGCGAACTGGAGCTGCGCGGCATTAAACTGGCCAACAAGCTGCATCCGGAAATCAACGGCAAAAAGATCGAACTGGTCATTGCGGATAACAAATCCGATAAGGCTGAGTCTGCTAACGTAGCAGCCCGCCTCATTGAAAAAGACAATGTTAAAGTTATCCTGGGCACCTACGGTTCTTCTCTGGCCATGGCTGCAGGTAACATCGTGAAAGAAAGCAAGGTTCCGGCCATTGGCACCAGCTGCTCCAATCCCCCGGTTACCAAAGGCAAAGACTATTATTTCCGCGCCTGCTTCATCGACCCGTTCCAGGGCACCGTTATGGCTAACTATGCCTTCAAGAAAGGCGCCAAGAAGGTTGCTATCGTACAGGAAGTTTCCAACGACTATTCCGTTGGCCTGGCAAAATTCTTCAAAGAAGCCTTTGAAAAACTGGCCGGCCCCGGCAGCGTAGTTGACATTGCCAACTACCAGACCGGCGACAAAGACTTCAGCGCCCAGCTCACCAACCTGAAAGCGAAGAACCCTGACGCGGTATTTGCGCCTGGCAACTTCACCGAATCCGCGCTGCTGATCAAACAGGCCCGTCAGTTAGGTATCCAGGTTCCCTTTATGGGCGGCGACACCTGGGAAACCCAGGACTTTGTCAACGTTGGCGGCAAGGAAGTGGAAGGCATTGCATTCTCCAGCGCGTTTGACAGCACCAAGGCTGCGACTCCGGAAGCTAAAAAGTTCCTGGAAGAATATGCCAAGGAATATAAAGGCGAACAGCCTGGCGGCCTGACTGCCCTGGCTTATGACTCCTACCTGATCGCACTGAACGCCAAGCCGACAGCCGGCGTACACGACCGCGTAAAGATCCGCGAAGCCATTGCAGCTACGCAAGATCTGGAAACCACTACCGGCAAGACCACGCTGAACGCTGACGGCGACCCGATCAAATCCGCTGTCATCAAGACCATCAAAGACGGCAAGTTCACCTTCATTGATATGGTTAACCCCGAAGACCTGAAAGTAAAATAATATAACTTCTAAAAATTCAGTTTATGCCTGCTTTCCTCTGGGTGAGGAAAGCGGGCAGGAAGCTGTCAGTTTGCTATTATCAGCTCTTTCTGCTTCCTTTCCTATGGAGAGGAAGCAATTATTTTATTTCTCCTGAGGTACAACACAATGGAGCTTTTTCAAGCGATAGCCAACATGACTGCCGCAAGCTTTGCCCAGCATATGGTCAACGGCATCTCGCTGGGCAGCCTGTATGCCCTCATCGCCATCGGTTACACCATGGTGTACGGCATCCTGCTGATGATCAACTTTGCCCATGCGGACATCGTCATGATGGCCTGTTATTTTGCCCTGTTCGGCATTACCGCGTTCCACATTCCCTGGTATCTTACCTTTATTATGACAATTGCTGCGACGGCCCTCCTGGGTGTGACCATAGAACGCACAGCCTACCGTCCCCTGCGGGACGCGCCCAAAAATTCTGTCCTCATCTCTGCCATCGGCGCTTCCTTCTTGCTGGAAAACCTGGCAAACTACATTTTCAGCGGACGTCCTTTGCACTTTCCGGACATTCCGTTCTTATCCAGTATGATCTCCGTAGGCGGTGTGCAGATCCAGACCATCTGCCTGTTCATTCCCATCGTGACGGTCATCTGCCTCTTTGTCCTGCTGCACATCGTCAACCATACCAAGACCGGCATGGCCATGCGCGCAGTGTCCAAGGATTACGAGATTGCCCGGGTCATGGGCGTCAATATTGACAACATCATATCCATCACCTTTGCCATCGGTTCCGCGCTGGCAGCCATCGGCGCCATCATGTGGGGCATCCGTTACCCCGGCATCACTCCCTATCTGGGTGTTATGCCCGGCCTCAAATGCTTCATCGCAGCGGTTATCGGTGGCATCGGAAACATCAAAGGCGCCGTCATTGGCGGCTTCATCCTGGGCCTGGGGGAAATCCTCATCGTAGCGTTCTTCCCGCAGTTCTCGGGCTACCGGGACGCCTTTGCCTTTATCATGCTGATCTTGATTTTATTCTATAAACCCACCGGTTTATTAGGCGAAAAAACGACGGAGAAGGTGTAATCATGAATACGAAACGAAATATCATGCTCACCCTGTCCGCGATAATCGCCCTCTTCGGTGTGGCATGCTTTGCGCAGGCAGAGGTAGACTCCTACATCCGGCGTATCATCAACCTGTGCCTGATCTACGCCATCATCGGCCTTTCCATGAACATTACCAACGGCTTTGCCGGACAGTTCTCCCTGGGGCAGGCCGGCTTCATGGCCATCGGCGCCTATATGGTAGGCATCTTCACCGTGCCGGTTGAGCTGCGTGCGGACGTCTTTTACGCAATTCCCATGAACCCGCATCTGGTCAATATTTACATGCCCTTGTGGCTGGCGCTGATCCTGGGCGGCGTGCTGGCCGCCATCGTGGCCGGTCTCATCGGCACGCCCGTGCTGCGGCTGCGGGGCGACTACCTGGCCATCGCCACACTGGGCTTTTCGGAGATCATCCGTATCGTCATCACCAATGCGACATCCATCACCAACGGCGCGTTAGGCATCAAGAACATTCCGCCGCTGAACGATGTGCGGTACATTTTCCTGGTGACGGCAGTTTCCTACATATTAATTACCCTGCTGCTGAACTCTTCCTACGGACGGGCCTTTAAAGCCATCCGCGAAGACGAGATCGCGGCGGAAGCCATGGGCATCAACCTGTTCTACCACAAGAACCTGGCCTTCATGGTCAGCGCGTTCTTTGCAGGCATCGGCGGCGGCCTCTACGGCGCGCTGCTGGGCACCGTTGACCCCAAGAACTTCCTGTTTACCTTAACCTATAATTTCCTGCTGATCATCGTGCTGGGCGGCATGGGTTCCGTCACCGGCAGCATGTTCGGCGCCATCATCGTCACCGCAGGGCTGGAATACCTGCGCGTCTTTGACGAACCTCTGGAGCTGATGGGCGTCGCCATTCCGCTGTTCCGTCCGGGCCTGCGCATGGTGGTATTCTCCATCCTGCTGATGGTCTGCATTCTCTTCTGGCGCCACGGCATCATGGGTACCAACGAACTCACCTGGGACAAAATCCTGAACTTTGTTAAGCACCCGCTGGCGGGCTTCCGGAAAAAGGGGGTGCAGGGTAA
>JAFTZZ010000038.1 GCA_017460905.1 Acidaminococcaceae bacterium
CGCGCTATTTGGCATCGCGTCAGCGATATTGGTTTTAAATATTTTTTTATTTTTATTTATCTCTTTTCTTTGCTTCTTTCTTTTCTCGTTTTCTTTTTCTTTTTTTGCAAAAGCGTTACAGGGCGTTGCCGAAGCGTTACACACCGTTACGGCAGCGTTACCATTTTCCGTTACAGATGCACACGCGGAAGCAGATTCTATGCGGGCTTGCGTAGCTTCCGCCGGAACCGTTACACCGTTACCGGTAACGGTTTCCGCGTTACATGTAACGTTTCTTGCGTTACCGGTAACAGGATTTTCATTCTCCGTAACGGTTTGTGCGTTACAGGCAATGCTTTCCACTGCGTTCCGCTTTTTCCGTTCCCGGCAGCGGCGTACCCGGTTCCGGGTCAGCATCTTGCGGTATTCCCGTCGGATGGCCTCGTCGTCCCAGACGGGCAGGTCGGTGTGGGCCGTGGTCAGTTCCCTGGCCGTTTTTTGTGGCAGCAGGGAATAGGCAGGGAAGCCGCCCTGCCGGGCGGCCTCGTACAATTCCTGCAACCATTCCATTGCTTTTTCCATCAGCTTTAGAAGCTGGTTGATCACATTCATTTCCATAATGCAGAAAACTCCTTTAAAAAAATAAATTCATTTTGTAAAACTAGCACATAAGTTCAGTGGCAAAAATCGTGCGGACATACTGGCTTGCTGTTATTTTTAGTCGCTGTTTCTTTTGTAAACACATAGGGAACAGCGGCTTTTTTATTATTGTCGCAAACGACTTTTTTAGCATAAAGGAAAATTCGACAAAAAAACAGTTAAGGAAATTTTCATGAAAAGTTGGGGAAAAGTTAAAAAACACTTAAAGAAAAGTTAAAGGAACTTGAAGTCTCTTTAACTTTCCCGATTGTGAAAGAATTGTGAAAATAATAATAAAACATAAAATATATAAAGATTTTCAAAAGGTTGTTTGCAATTATGCGCAATAAAAAAACCGGATTGTGTCAATCCGGTTTTAAAAATATCCTGTGTTTGTTTCACCGATGTAAAATTATTTTGCTTCTTCTTTCACGATTTTCGCGTCCTGGGAATTTTTCTGTACGGAAGCGATGCCGTTCAGGCAGCTCTTCATGGCTTTGTAGCCTTCGCTTACCGCGATGATCTGGCCGTTGGTAGCTTTCAGACGGAAACGGAATTCGCCGGCCTTATCTTTGTACACTTCAAATTTCGGATGCTTTTCAACCTTAAAGCCTTCTACGGTCTGGTCTTCGATTACGGCAATCGGAGCATTTTTCTGTACGCTTTCAATGCCGTTCTTGCAGCCGGAAGCGGTTTTGTAAACCTGAGACGCAGCGATTACTTCGCCGTTAGTAGCTACGAGATTGAAGCGCATACCTGCTTTGGACTCTTTTACTAAAAATTTTCCCATTTGGATTGCCTCCTTGCATATTATTGTTGAAACATACCGTTTCCTTATGCTCAAGATATCACGATTTTTGTTAAAATTCAAGAAAAATATACAAATTATAACATGGATTTCCGAAGATCAGCCGGCGCCTTCGGGGAGAGCAGGGCGAACGGAATATCCAGTACGGTGAACGCGCCGCATTTTCCCTGTTCGAAATGCAGCCGGTACATAGCCCGGGCAAAGGCGGTCAGCACGCTGGAGGTAAACTGCGGGTTGCTGTCCAGCTTCAGGGAGAATTCCATCACATGGCCGGTGGTTTCGTCGGTTTTGCCGTTGCGGAACACAAAGCCGCCGTGGGGGATACCGCTGTGGTTTTGCGCGAATTCCTCTTCGGAAATAAAATGTACGGTGGTTTCGTAGCCCACAAAATAATTCGGCATGGTTTTGATGGCCGTTTCGATGGCGTTCAGGTCTGCGCCTTCTTCCGGTACGACAAAGCATTCCCGCAGGTGCATTTCATTGCCGGGGGCGTCGGTACCTTTGCCGTTGCGGACCGCTTCCAGGTATTCGTCTTTGGGAATGGTGTACTGCTTGCCGTTCTTCACGCCGGGGATACGGCGGATCGCATCAGAATGCCCCTGGCTGACGCCCTTGCCCCAGAAGGTGTAGCTTTTGCCTTCCGGCAGCACGCTGTCGCCCAACACGCGCAGCAGGGAGAACAGGCCCGGATCCCAGCCTACAGAGATGATGGCGGCCGTATTATTCGCTTTTGTGACCGCTTCCATGTTGGCGAAATGTTCCGGAATGCGGGGATGGGTATCAAAGCTGTCCACCGTCACAAAGTGCTGTGCCAGCTCCGGCCCCTGGTCGATCAGGTCCGTGGCGGAACCGCCGCACAATACCATAACATCGATTTTATCTTTATAATCCAGGACGTGCTTCAGGTTGACAGCCGGTACGCCGCTGGCTGTGCCGGGCAGATCGCGGCGGGAAAAAACGCCCACCAGCTCCATGTCTTCCGCGCGGTTCACCGCTAATTCCACACCGTGTCCCAGATTGCCGTAACCGCAGATGCCGATACGAATTTTCTTTGCCATTTTACACTAACTCCCCTCTTACGCATAATTATAATTGTTTTGTTTTCCGTATTATACGGGTAACGCAGCCGTGTACTCCGGGCTTTGCCCTTCAGCGGCCGCTGTAATCCTTACCCTTATAATTTATCAAATTTAGAAGAATTTGTGAACATTTTTATGAAAAATTTACCAAAAATTTATGTCTGTGTTATAATTACATATTAGTACAGAGAAATTAAAAATACCGGTTTCAAAAAAATTATTTGAGCAGTGTTACTTTATGAAAGAGGTACGGTTATGGATTTAGATTATCATTTTGGCACAATGTACGTCCTGTCCCGCTGGGCGGATTTCGGCAGCTTCAATGCCCGTACGATTGCGGCCAGTTCACAGCTTGTGGATGATAATTTTGACAGTACTCCTTTTTCTGATGCAGAAGAAGAGAAAAATATTGCCCGAGGCATACAGGTGCGGTATTCCTGCCAGAATGTCTGGGGCAACATTTCGGGAAAAGGAAACGAAGACATCTGGATTCCGTTTCATTTTCTTCCGGGGCTGGAGGGGCAGACGGAAGCTGAAAAGCTGGTTTGCAAAAAACACAGCGTGCTGGCAAAAAGTCTGAAACAGAGATTATACGAAACAAAACTGGATAATTCCAATTATGTGTTCCGTCTGGGCGTAGGCATGCATGTGCTGGCAGATACCTGGGCGCATCAGGAATTTGCGGGCATCAACAATGCGGTGAACCAGGTCAAGGACCTGCTGTTTTCCACCCAGGGAAGCATGGTAGAAAAAATGCTGGACGAAATGCTGGATTCCACGTTCCTCAGCAAAATACTGGATCTGGTCATGCCGCTGGGACACGCGGCCGCCGTGCACTGCCCGGATATGCCGTATCTGTGGTGGAAAAGCGGGGAGCGCTTTACCGGCGGGCGCAAGAACTGGGACGAATTCATGGACGCGTCGGAAGAAATTTATTCCATCCTGCAGCATGTGAGCGGCGTACCCGAAACAGGGCTGACCCTGGAACAGCGGGACAAGCTTTCCGAATGCTTCAAAGGCTTCCAGTCAGAAAATATTGACCGGCGCTACGGTTTCTGGATAGACCGGATCAGGGAGAACTACTTCGATTTCAAGGATTTCAACGAAGGCGATAAAAATGTGGAATACAGCATCGGCCTGATTATGAATGACCTGAACTGGCGCAAGCAGTTCTATGATGAGATCAATGACCATTTCTTCTGGGTGAAGGGCAAGCTGGAAGAGAACGGGATTAATCGGTTAGGGAAGAAGTACAAAGGATATTGAGGCAAAAATAATAAATACTGTAACAAATTTAAAAGCGTGCAAGGTTTAAGCAAAACATCGAGAGTGTTTGCAAAACCTTGCACGCTTTGTTATTTTTGTTTTTCTGATTTTCGGTTCAGTATCGGCACTGCCGCTAAAATTAACACAATTCCCAGCAGCTTTTGCCAGGTGAAGGCTTCGCCTAAAAAGAGGAAGCTGACGATTGCTGCCACAACGGGCTCAATGGTTGCCAGGATTGCCGCGTGACCGGCTTCCAGCTGCTGCAGGCCGCGCATATATAATATGTTGGGGAATACGCAGCTGATCAGACCGATGCCGAAAATGCCGCCCCAGACGACCGGGTCGCTGAACAGTTCCGCTTTGTCGGCAAGTTTGGAGAATGGCAGGGTAAACCCGGAGGCGAAAATAAAACACCAGAGACTGACTGTAAGGGAAGAATATTTTTGTGTGGCCGGTTTTCCGAAAATGCTGTACAAGGCGTATCCGAAGCCGCTGGCCAGACCGAAAAGTAATGTCTGGCGGCTGACGGACAGGCTGCCGGAAAAGGCGCCGGTGATGCAGCCGCAGCCGATAAAGGTGATAACCAAAGCGACGATTTTTTCTTTTGTCAGCTTTTCGTGAAACAGGACCACCGACATCAGCATCACGAAAACGGGCGCCGTATACAGTAACAAAGCCGCAATGGCCAGACTTCCGCCTGCGATGGCGTTAAAATAGCAGTAATTAAAAAAGACAAGACCGATTACCCCGTTGCCGAAAAACATCCACAGGTCTTTCGGGCGGACGGAAAACTGGCGGAACCCGGTACGGCACGCGATCAGCGCGGTAAGCAGCATAGCGGCCGTTACGCGCAGGGTCGTGATCTGCAGCGGATCAAAGCCTTTTCCCGCAAGGATATTAACAAAAAGCCCGATCAGGCCCCACAGGGTCCCGGCGCACAAAATGGAAAAAACTGCGGAATTTTTCATATATAAGGAATCCTTCCGGTTTGTTGAAGATGTTGAAGTTTATTATGCGTTTCATTGTGCGGCAAGCATGATAGATTTCCCTTCAGCAAAAGTTGCCCTCGGCGTATCCTCAGCCGGCGCCGAAGATTCGTAGTCGTCCAGGACGCTGTGCAGCTTTCCGTTCAGCTTGTACTTCAGCACTACAGACAGGTTCACGTTTTCCATCGCATGGAAAATATTATTGGGCACCTGCGGGTTAGCAGCAGCCAGCTTTGCGATGGTATACTTGATCCACTGCCGCGTGGACAGGTCTTCTTCCCGGGTGCTGGGTTCCACCATGCATTCCATGAACCGGCAGCCGCAACGGATAAATGTCAGATGATTCTCGTCCCTCCAGCTTTTGATATCATCTTCGCGAACATAATATAACGGGCGGATCAGCTCCATGCCCTTCCAGTTCGCGCTTTTGACCTTCGGCATCATCGTGCGGATTTCACCGCCGAAGAGCATGCTCATGACAGTGGTTTCGATGATATCGTTAAAATGATGGCCCAGCGCAATCTTGTTGCAGCCCAGCTCCTGGGCGAAACGATACAGGAACCCCCGACGCATCTTGGCGCATAAATAACAGGGCGACTGTTCCACGTGAAACACATTGTCGAAAATTTTTGTCTGGCGATAGATGATGGGCAGGTTCAGCAGTTTTGCATTCTCTTTTATTACATTCAGATTATATTCCGCGAACCCAGGATCCATGCAAAGGTAGGTGACCTCGAAGGGAATCTTGTTCCGGCGTTTTAGCTCCTGGAATAGTTTTGCCAGCAGTGTGGAATCTTTGCCGCCGGAGATACAGACGGCTATCCGGTCATGGGGCCGGACCAGATCGTAATCACAGATAGCCTGGACGAATTTATTAAAAATTTTGTGCTTGTATTTTGTCCGCAGCGAAGCCTCAATATGTTTTAAGCGCTGCTTGTCCGTATTGTCCGGAACATTCGGATTTGCCGGATCGGCAGCAGGAACTTGCACTGTTTTGCCGATATCCGCCGCAGAGTTTTCAGGAGCTGAATAAACCATGTTTTTGCCTTCCTTTATTGATAAAATCATTGAATCAGCAGTCCTTTACGTTATTTGAGGACTGCTGCATTACTTGCAATCACTGTGCTGCGTATAATATCTACCTGAAAGATAGGATTTTTACGGTTTATTATA
>JAFTZZ010000039.1 GCA_017460905.1 Acidaminococcaceae bacterium
CCTTGCCGAACTTGCCCTCGTCCATCATCTGGATAAAGGAATTGTACGGCAGTTCGGTCACCTTGGTCTTGAACATGGCCGGAAAGACCGATGTGTTCAGCACCATCAGCACCACCAGCGCCAGTACATAATAATAGTAGAGCGGTTTTCTGCCGTTATCGTTTTGATTGTTGTTATTCATAAATCCGCATCTGATCCGGTTTCCGTTAATGCTTCTGCAAAACGCCCGGATCTTCTCCTTTCCTGCACTCTTGAACTGCCCTTATCAAAGACTGTATCTGACTTTACCTGTAATTATGACAATTCGTATAATTACGATAATTCATTTTATCGCGAAAGCAGTTCACTGGCAATATGCCATACGTGAAATAATTGAAAAATCAAAAAGTCAAAACCGCTGGCAGGATACCCCTGTCAGCGGCCAGCCTCTAAAATAACTCACCTTCGGTCAGTTCCCGCAGCATCTCTTCCGTCAGCGTTTTTTCCGAATACACTGTCACACCGTTTGCGGCAAGCAAGGCCGCCGTTATTCCCTGCCCGGGAACCTTCGTACCGGAAAAGGTTCCGTCATAAATTGCGGAAGAGCCGCAGGAAGGACTGCTTTCTTTCAGGACCGCCACAGTAATATGATGTTTCTTTACCAACTCCAGCGTCTGTTCCGCTCCCTGCATGAACTGCGCCGTAACATCCTCACCGGCGTTGCTGACCACACGCCGATGCTGCAGGAAGCTTTCAGCCGAAGAATTATCTGCTTTTCCATCTTTCCTCTGAATCTCCGCAGGCAGACGCGGTACCGGCAATCCGCCCAGCACTTCCGGGCAGGCCAGCAGAAAGTATTCCGGGTATCGGGCAATCCACCGGCAGAGCCAGGGAACCGTATTATTGCCGCCGTTGTATTTTACATTTTTGCCTGCCAGACAGGCACTGATTAAAATCATATTGCTACCCTCAAAACGTCTTTTTTTCAAATTTATTATACACCGCCTGCAAAAAAACAACAAAAATACCTGCCCGCACAAAGTCGGACAGGTATCTACACTCAGTTTTTCGAATCAATCTCCAGCAGGCAGTCGCCACTTTCGATCCGGCTGCCGGCCTGCACATGAATCTGGCCGATGATGCCGCTGACAGGCGCAGCGATGGTCGTTTCCATCTTCATGGCTTCCGTTACTAAGAGCGGCGTGCCCTTGGTCACGCTCTGGCCCTTTTCCACCAGCAGCTTCACCACGGAACCGGACAGGGTAGCCCCCACTTCGCCCGGGTTGCTCTTGTCCGCTTTCTTGCGGGCCACGTTTTCCGTCTTCACGTTCTTGTCGAAAATCTCCAGTTCGCGGGGCATGCCGTTGAATTCAAAGGAAACCGTCCGCTTGCCGTTTTCGTTAGGTTCGCTGATATGGATCAGCTTGATGATGACGACTTTGCCCTTTTCGATCTCTACATCGACTTCTTCGCCCACGGTCATGCCAAAGAAGAAGGTCGGTGTATCCAGCACGCTTACATCGCCGTATTCCTCGCAGCGGGTCACCCACTGTTTAAACACATCCGGATACAGGCAATAGGAAGAAACCGCTTCGTCCGTAGTCGGCGCGTTCATTTCATCCAGCGTTTTCCGCACTTCCTCAAAATCCACAGGCGGCAGTACCGCGCCGGGACGCTGGGTGATGGGCTGCCGGCCTTTCAGCACGATTTTCTGCAGCCGTTTCGGGAAACCGCCGTAAGGCGTGCCGATACGTCCTTCAAAGAACTCGATGACGGATTTCGGGAAGTCCATGGTATCGCCGTTGGCATAGACATCTTCTTCCGTAATTTCATTCTGCACCATGTACAGGGTCATGTCGCCCACCACCTTGGAGGAAGGCGTAACCTTGATCACATCGCCGAACATCATGCTGACGCGATGGTACATGTCTTTGATATCTTCCCAGCGGTCCAGCAGTCCCAGGGCAGCCGCCTGCTGCTTCAGGTTGGTGTACTGCCCGCCGGGCATTTCGTGTACATAGACCTCCGGATTGGGGAAGTTTTCGGTCTTGTCCGCCGCTTTGTAATAGGGGCGCACCGTCTCCCAGTAGCGGGAGAACTCATTGAGGGCGCCCACATCCAGCTTGGGCTGGCGGGGATGTCCTTCCAGTGCATAATAGAGGCTGGCCGCCGACGGCTGGGAGGTACCGTTGCTCATGGCGCTCATGGCCACGTCCACGATATCCACCCCGGCGTCAATGGCCCGGGCGTAGGTATAGATCGTATTGCCGCTGCCTTCGTGGCTGTGCAGGTGGATCGGCAGGCTGACCGCGTCCTTCATGGCGCTGATCAGCTCATAGGCGGCCTGGGGCTTCAGCAGCCCGGCCATATCTTTGATGCAGATGATGTTGGCGCCGGCCCGTTCCAGTTCCTTCGCCATGTCGACAAAGTACTTCAGGTTATATTTGTCCCGTTCCGGATCGAGGATGTCGCCGGTATAGCACAAAGCAGGCTCCGCCACCTTGTTGCATTCCCGTACTGCCTCAATAGAAAGGCGCATGTTGTCCAGACTGTTCAGGGAGTCGAAGATACGGAACACATCCACGCCGTTTTTCGCGGACAGGCGGATAAATTCCTTTACCACATTGTCCGGATAGCTGGTATAGCCTACGGCATTGGCGCCCCGGAGCAGCATCTGGAACAGTACGTTGGGAGCCGCTTCCTTAAATTCCTGCAGGCGTTTCCAGGGGCTTTCGTCCAGGAAACGGTAGGCAACGTCGAAGGTTGCGCCGCCCCAGCATTCAAAGGAGAAAAGCTCCGGCAGCTTGCCTGCGGTGTCTTTGATGACCCGCAGCATATCCGCCGTGCGCAGGCGGGTCGCGAACAGGGACTGATGGGCATCCCGGAAGGTCGTGTCGGTAAACAGCACTTCCTTCTGTTCCTGCACCCATTTGGCCAGTCCTTCCGGTCCCCGGGCGTCGAGGATCTGTTTCGTGCCGTCCGGCAATGCGCCGGTAAACGGTTTCGGCATGTTCAGCGGCGCAAATTCCGGCTTCGGCACAACGCCCACATTGGCATACCCGTTCACCGTAATGTCCGCAATGTAATGGAGCAGCTTGGTGCCGCGGTCCCGGCTTTCCGGGAAGTGGAACAGCTCCGGCGTTTCATCAAGGAAATTCGTGGTATAGGTACCATTCGTAAAACACGGATGCTGCAACAGGTTTTCGAGGAAAGCAATATTGGTCTTCACGCCGCGGATACGGAATTCCTTCAGGCACCGCAGCATCTTGGTTGTAGCAATGGTATGGTTCAGGCCCCAGGTGGTAGCCTTAACCAGCAGGGAATCGTAATACGGGGTAATGACAGAACCGGTGAAAGCGTTGCCCGCGTCCAGCCGGATGCCCATGCCGCCGCCGCTGCGGTAGGCAATAAGCTTGCCGGTATCCGGCATAAAGTTGTTTACCGGGTCTTCCGTGGTAATACGGCACTGGATCGCCTCGCCCCGGATCCCAATCTTTTCCTGTGCGGGAATATCTATTTCAGGACTGTGCAGACTGTAGCCTTCCGCAATCTTAATCTGGGTCTGGACAATATCAATACCCGTAATCGCTTCCGTAACGGTATGTTCCACCTGGATACGGGGGTTAACTTCAATAAAGTAGAATTCGTCATCAGCGGTGACCAAAAATTCTACCGTACCCGCGCTGATGTAACTGACATTCTTCATCAGCTTCACAGCCGCATCGCAGATCCGCTGCCGCAGTTCCGGCTTTACAAAGGTGGCAGGCGCCATTTCCACAACTTTCTGATGGCGGCGCTGTACGGAGCAGTCACGCTCATACAAATGTATGATCTCGCCCTGTTCGTCGCCCAAAATCTGAACTTCGATATGCTTTGGATCTTTTAAATATTTTTCCAGATAAATCTCGTCGTTACCAAAGGCTTTCAGAGCTTCAGACTTGGCAAGAGCATAAGCGGTATCCACTTCTTCCGGGGTATTCACCGCGCGCATGCCGCGGCCGCCGCCGCCGTTGACCGCTTTGATCAGGAGCGGATAGCCATGCTTTTCACCAAAAGCCCGTACATCCTCAACCGAGGAAATCGGGCCATCGCTGCCGGGGATCATGGGGATATCCGCCAGCTTCGCCTGGGCGCGGGCGTTCACCTTGTCACCGAACATGATCAGGTGTTCCACCCGGGGGCCGATAAAAATAAAGCCTTCCTCTGCGCAGCGTTTGGCCAGGTCGGCATTTTCCGACAGGAACCCATAACCGGGATGGATGGCGTCTACATTGTGCTCGTGGGCAATGCGCATAATATCTTCAATATCCAGATAGGCTTCTACTGGGCCCTTGCCCCTGCCTACCTGATACGCTTCATCGGCTTTATTGCGGTGCAGGGATAGGGTATCTTCTTTGGAAAAAATAGCGATGGTACGAATCCCCAGCTCATTGCAGGCGCGGAATACGCGGATGGCGATCTCGCCCCGGTTGGCAACTAAAACCGTTTTAATCTTTCTCATGGCAAATCCTCCTTGGAGTATGCAGGCTTTATAAAGAGCGGCTGTTTCCCAGCCTGTGTTCCTAACAGTGCATATAAATTTAAAACAGCCTCCTGCGATATTGGCTCTATTGTATTATAAGAAGTTTACATTTTCAACAGTGCAGGCCCATGTATACATTATTCTTGTAATCATACACAGGGAAATGTCATAAATAACTTACAATTTTTCTATGTAAACCGCAAAGCGAATGTGCTATAATATAACACACAAAAAATATAAGGAAACATTGATGAATCCGCCTGCGCGCCTGTCGGCGCTTTGCAGGCAACAGTATCTGTAAGGAAAACGAAATGTCAACAGCCATCACAATGACCCATACAGCTTCTGATTACAACAGCCTGTTTCTCTATGTCATAGATCATCTGAACAAGGACGGACACTATGACGGTTCCCCCCTGCCCGACAACCTGATGCGGGAATACACCTACGGGGCAGAGGACGCCGCCATGTTCCATCCCCATGCGGATGACAAATACATGGAAGAGGCCAAGGATATCTATTTATCCCTGAAGCAATGGATGAAACAGCCTACACAGCAGAACAAAAACCGGCTGTACGAAAAAATTTATACAACACCCCAGATCACCGTGTTCTTTACGCTGGCAGCCCAGCTTCGCGGCGAAAAGCTGAACTATGACCTGCTGAACCTGGCCCAGGAGTGGTTCTATACCGCCAAGGACAGGGAAGCGGTGAAGTTCGCCTATCTGATCTGCGGCCTGATCGGTATGGAGCAGGTGCGCAATTCCTTCTCGGAAAACCTGTATGACGACCTGTTCACCCTGGCCCGCTGCGAAGAATTTACTATCTTTTTATGCCTGGCCTGCCAGTTAAGCGAAATCCGGCCCCAAAAGGAGCTGTGGTTCCTGGCCCGGCACACGGAAGGCTGGGGCAAGGCCATCACCCTGCTGCTGCTGCAGTACCGTACCCCCGCCCAGCGCCGCTGGCTGCTGAAAAAGGGGCTGGAGCTGCGCATCTTCTGGCCGCCGCTGGCGCCGGTCGTCATTAAGGAAAGCCGGCTGGCGGATATGCTGAAAGCAGAGGAGATTCCCGAAGACATCTACCTGGCCGCGGCCAATGCCATCATCAACTATATGATCTTCCTGATGCCCAACCAGGGACCGCCGGACAATCCTTTTGAAAATTCGCTGATGATGCCGGTACAGATTGCTCTGGAGCCGCTGCTGCGGGATTTCCTGCGCCATGCGAAGACCCATGCCGTAACGCCGAAGAACCTGCTGACCATCTTCGCCATCAAAGACCGGCTGGAAATGCTGGATGCGGAAAAGAAAGGCGCCGCCCTTACGGCCAATGCCGCCCAGCTGCTGATCGCCCAGTGCGACAGCCTGATCTTTTACAAGGACTGGGAACCGGAAATCCGGACAGAAATGTTCGATAAAAACGGGGAGCTGTCCTCTGAAATCGTAGATTTCGCTGCCGACCTGGATATCGATATCTGGCCGGATATCATCCGCTTCTACAACGAGCATCCCAAAGATGAAACCGCCCTGCGCTATCTGATGTTCGCGGAAGCCGGCGGCGATCTGAAACGGATCGACACACGCCGCCACCTGTTTCTGGACTGCGCCGAGGCACACCTGCGGAAATACTATATGGAAGACGAAGACCTGCTGATCAACTTCGCCCATTACTTAAAGGATTATCCCGGTGAAGGAGTGCCGCTGCTGGAAGCCGGCCTGACCTCCATCTACGAGCACGCCATCGGCATGGCCGCCCTGTCGGTATCCGCCTGGCCCCGGGACACCGTTCCGGTAGAACTGAAAAAGGCGGTCATCCAGGCCATGCAGCTGAACCAGAATCCGTTTATCGACCTGGTGCTGAAGTCCATCATCGATGACCGGATCCCTGCGCCGACGGAGTTTGAGGAACCGCTGATGTAATGAGTTTGTGCGATGGCCGAGAGCTTTCTGCGAATGACAAGGAAATGGCTTGAAGGCGCAGCGTAAGCAGAGAGCCACAAGCTATGCTTGCGTGCGAATCGCTTATACAGAGGAGGGCTGCGTCTAGAGACAGTGACGCAGTCATTCACGAAAAGAACCGGCGAGCGTGCAGACGAATTAATCAGCGGTTCCGTAAGTACGGGGAGATGTAGACAACAGAAGTAAGAATAATCCATAAATTAAACGCTGCCAGGGAAAGGCAACGCAAAACCGTGCACAATGTTTTGCTTATGTCTTTTCCTTGGCAGCTTTTTATCTGCCTTCCAGATTCTGTTCGACCACTTCTTCCGGTCCGTCCGGCAGCAGGCCGTTGACTTCATCCACATCGCCCAGCGCGACATGTTTAAAGTAACGTTTTGTTTCTGCCGCTACCACACCGCTGAGGGCCAAAAGAGCGATCAGGTTAGGGATAGCCATCAGCCCGTTCACGATATCCGCCAGCACCCAGATGGCTTCCAGTTTCAGGAAAGCGCCGGCCGCTACCAGTACAATAA
Organism: Acidaminococcaceae bacterium; assembly: GCA_017460905.1. Classification (GTDB taxonomy): domain Bacteria; phylum Bacillota; class Negativicutes; order Acidaminococcales; family Acidaminococcaceae; genus Succiniclasticum. Next base: position 6,975 of record JAFTZZ010000039.1, read on the forward strand.
AGAAGATACGGTACGGCAGGATTGCTTTTACACCCGCCAGATACACAATACAGCGTTCGCCGTAGTAGTTCCAGCCTAAAATGGTCGTAAAGGCGAAGAGCACCAGACCGACCATCAGCACGATCTTTCCGGCCTCCGGATATCCCTGCATAAATGCGGCCTGCGTCAGCGCCGCGCCGTTCAGGTCGCCCTTCCATAGTCCGGATACCACCAGGGTCAGACCGGTCAGGGTACAGATGATGATCGTATCAATAAATGTACCGGTCATGGAAACCAGTCCCTGTTCCGCAGGCCATTTGGTTTTGGCCGCCGCCGCTACGATCGGTGCGGAGCCCAGACCGGATTCATTGGAAAATACACCCCGGGCAATACCGGAACGCATGGCCAGCATCACAGAAGCACCGGCAAACCCGCCGGCTGCCGCCGCAGGGGTAAATGCGCACTGCAGCACTTCCATCACCGCCCCCGGCACCTTGTCAATGAACATGAGCAGGAAACCGACGGTCGCCACAAAATAGATCACCGCCATCGCGGGAACGATCTTGCTGGCTACAGACGCAATGGACTGCAGCCCGCCGATGGTCACCGCCGCTACGGCCAACGTCAGGATCGCCGCCGTATAAAGCGGGTCCAGACCAATGGACAGCCGGGTAATATCCACAATGGAATTCACCTGGGCAAACGTGCCGATACCGAAATAGGCCACCAGCACGCCTGCCGCGGCAAAGAACACGGCCAGCGGCCTCCACTGTTTTCCCATGCCGTTTTCAATATAAAACATGGGACCGCCGGCAATTTCCCCATGCTCGTCCAGCCTGCGGTATTTTACCGCCAGCAACCCTTCCGCATATTTTGTGGCCATGCCGAAGAAGGCCGCAACCCACATCCAGAACAGTGCGCCGGGGCCGCCGGCCTTGACTGCGGTCGCCACGCCGACAATATTGCCGGTACCGATGGTTGCAGCCAGCGCCGTGCACAAGGCCCGGAACGAAGAGGTATCGCCTTCGCCCTGACTTTTCGCCTTAAAGATCAGGCCCAGCGCCTGAGGCAGACGGACCACCTGCAAAAAGCCCAGACGCAGGCTCAGAAAGATGCCGGTGCCCACCAGCAGCACCAGCAGCGGCGGACCCCAGACAAAACTATCGATTTC
>JAFTZZ010000040.1 GCA_017460905.1 Acidaminococcaceae bacterium
AGCCAGTAAAAGGATTTGGTCATGAGGCTTTTCAGTAATCTTGGCCGTCGCTTTGACTTTACTATTTCCTTTACTTGCAGCCCCATCGTCCTTCATTTCTTTCAGAAGCGCTGCCAGTTCTTCCTCATAGCGGGCTGCATCTTTTTCCTGTTTTTTTACTTTCTTCAGTTCTTTTTTGTCTGCTTTTTCTTCCTTCCGGTTGACCGGCAGTTTTTCCAACAGGCAATAGTAGCCGCCATCCAGATCCGCTTTCCACGCCGTCTCCATTTTTCCGTCAGCATCCCGCACCAGGATCCACAAATCAGCATAGTAATTGCTTCCCGGTATTTTTTTATCGCCTGTCAGTTCAATGACTTTTTTCTCTCCGCTGCCATCCACATCTGCTTCTATTTTGGCCAGCAGCGCAGCCTGTGCAGAAGAAAAAGGCACTGTCAGCAGCAAGCATACGCCTAGCCCCGTTATCACATGTTTCAACATAAATATACCACCCCTCACTCTTCTTTTGCCGGTTTATAATCCGGCGGCACTGCGGTAAGCCACTGGCGCACCTTTTCCTTTTCCCGGAAGAGGTGCGCATCGAACCACATGTAATAAAAACGCGCCGCAGAAACAACGGTGTACCCGTCCTGACAGTGGTCCGTCGTATCATAGGGATCCGCCAGGATCAGTACATCATTATCCCCCTGTTTATCCCCCATTGTGTCATGACCGATGATCACACGCCAGTGACCGCCCCATTCCACATTTTCCACCATGATGGGAATGCCCTGTTTCAGGTTGCCGTCAACAAAATCCAAAAACTCCCCATAGGTTCCCGGAGATCCGTCTTTCAGGGAATTCTTCACCGTCCATCCTTTTTGTTCAAAGTAACGGCTCATGCCGCGGGTATTGGTGCCCGGGTCTTTTACCCCGGCGGGATGGGTGCCCATGATTTTTGCAATCTCCAGCTCGGAATCGGCAGCTTTACCCAGAAAATGCTGTACAACGGTCAGCGCCGCCGCCGGACCGCAGGTATAATCCGTATGCTGCTGGTATGTTTTGTATTTTTCCAGCAAGACCAGACTGCCTCCGGAATGCATATTATATATATCAATCTTTTTAAAGTACGGGGAACCATTCACGTCTCCCTGATTTTGAACGGCCGCCGCGCCGCCGCCGTCCTTTCTCAGCATAAGAACGAGTTTGGCTGCAATATCATCAGGCATGCCTGACTGCTTTGGGTTTCCGGCCGGGGAGGAATCTGTATAAAAGTTTAACACCGCAACTGCAATGACTGCCGCTGCCAGCAGAATTGCTTTTTTTATCACTGTATCATCATTCCTTTAGCTTCCCGCCAGACGGTTCTTTAACCATCTTGCTCTGTTTCCGTTTTTTGGGTTTTCTTCAGTTTTCGTTCCAGTGCCTGCAGCAACGCTTCCCTTTCATTGGGAATACTTCCGCTTTGTACCCGGGCCAGCAGGTATTTCATGGCATCGCCGGTAGAGAGTGTCTTTACTGTCTGCGTTTTTCCTTCCGGTTTTTCCTGCCTGCTATTCCCGCAATTAGTAAACCGATTCTCTTTTTCTATCAGCTTCTGGATTTCACTGCCCCGCACTTTCAAATCGGAAGTATGAACCGGCATCTGTTCACAGGCAATCTGCACAGCCTCATTTCCCAGCCTGCGCCCTTCTTCCATCACCGGCTCCTGCAGCACTCCGGCCCAGGTAGCGCCCATGTCCGCCAGGAATAGTTCAACAAGCTGGGCAAAGGCCCCTGTCATCTCCGCTTCTGTACGGAATGCTCCGCTGACTGCTTCACTGCGGATCCACCGCAGCAGCGTGTTGTTTTTGCGGATCAGCATCGGCGCAAAACGCATGTGGCGCGACACCAGCCAGCCTACGCGGCGCACGAACGTATGAGGATAGCGCAGCCTTGTCAGGACCGCTTCTGCCATAACGGCGCTTTCTTTTTCGTGTCCGTGATCGTTGGGATATCCGTCCGGTGTCGTTCCCCGTATTCCCGGCAGGCCTTTTGCCACGTCATGCAGCAACAGTGCCCAGCGCAGGGTTATATCCACCGGCCCGTTATCTGTCGCTGCCAGAATATGCTCCCACACATTATAACAATGGAAACGGATATTTTGCGGCAGCCCGGGTAAATGCGCCAGTTCCGGCAAAACACCGACAAAGGTTTCCCCGCCTTTGTCCCGGACCCTGCACTGCGCGGCCGCCAGTCCGCTGGAAAGGAATAATACCAGCCCTTTTCCGGCCGCCTTTCCCAAAAGCATTTTGTCCAGTTCCCTTTTCACCCGCTCCAGGGAAAGATTACGGCATTGGCTGATATCAAATACATAACGTTTTTTCAATCTGTATTTCGTGCCGGGTTGGCCAAATCCGTCTTCGCCGGGAAAAGCTGTCAGCTGGGCGTCGGGTCCCATGGCCTTCATATCGGCAGGAACCGTTCTCCCGGCTTTTTCCATGGCTTTGCGAAGATTCTCTTCTACAGGAAGCGAACTGTCATACTCCCCTGCCACGTCTTCCGCTGTGTCCGTACCTTCTACATAAGTAAAATCCAGCTGCGCCACAAACCGGCAGGCCCGGTACATGCGCAGCGCATCCTCCGCAAACCGCTTTTTCGGATCGCCTACCGTACGCAGCAGCTTCGCTTCCAGATCCTTTTGTCCGCCATAAAAATCATACAGCGTCCCCTGCGCGTCCATCGCCATAGCATTGACCGTAAAATCCCTGCGGGACAGATCCTCCTGCAGCGTATCGCAAAACCATACCTCCGCAGGCCGGTGCGCATCCTGTCCATAGGCATAGCGCTCATTCCGAAAGGTTGCGATTTCCAGCGCATGTCCCTCCGTCACTGCTGCCACTACGCCAAAATTTTCGCCCAGGTTTTCCGCCAGCGTGTATCCGGCAGCACGAAGTACCGAAGCAACCTGCTCCGGACGGGCGCCGGTTGTAATATCGTAATCGCCGGGCTCCCTGCCCAGCAGCAGATCGCGTACCGCACCGCCCACCACATACGCTTCGAAGCCGGCAGCGTTCAGAAGATTTAAAGTTTTCAATACATAAGAAGGGAAGTGTACCTGCATGATTCTCTCATTTCCTTGAACGTTATATGCTTATTATACCACAAAAACTCACAAAAAAACCGCCGGCCTGCACCGACGGTTTTGATTGAACGATCTGAATTTGCAGCCTTATGCTTCCCGCAACGCCTTAGCTACCAGTTCACCCATTTCCTGGGTATTGACTTTAGTCATGCCTTCGCCGAAAAGATCCGCTGTACGGTAGCCTGCTTCATACACTTTGTCAACAGCGGCTTCCACTGCATCCGCCGCGGCCTGCTGATCCAGGGAATACCGGAAGAGCATGGCGGCAGACAGGATGGTTCCTGTAGGATTGGCAATGCCCATACCTGCAATATCCGGCGCGCTGCCATGAATCGGCTCATAGAGGCCGGTTCCGTCACCCAGGCTGGCGCTGGGCAGCAAACCGATGGAACCGCCTAAGACGGAAGCTTCGTCGGAA
>JAFTZZ010000002.1 GCA_017460905.1 Acidaminococcaceae bacterium
AGCGCTGCCCCCGCAAAACAGATGCGCCAGAAAAACATAACCATTGCCGCTCTGCCGGAAAGCCTGTATTGTGAAATGACCTTTGACGGTACGTTTTACGATGAAGTGGATACTATCAGCAAAAAGATCCTGGTCCAGCTGGAAAAATATAAACTGCAACCGGTTGGCGATGTTTATGTGCTCCCTGTCCGCAACCACTGGTTTACAACAGATCACAGACAGTATGTTACAAAGGTTTTCTTCCAGGTTACCTCTTAAAACCGATTTCACGCAAATGAAAAGACCTTTTCCTATAACTTTTAAAAAGTTTATAGAAAAAGGTCTTTTGTGTTTTTTGTTATTTTGCCTTGCAGTGGCCGGAGCCGGTGCTCTTCAGTACTTTTTCAAACACTTCATGGATTTCCGCGTCGCTCTTGCCTGCTTCTTTCGCTTTCTGCGCATGGATCAGGGCGCTGCGGTATTTGGCATGGGCTTCATCTTTCGGAATCTTATCCAGATCCGTGGCCGGATTAAAACTCATAACCTTTTTAAACACTGCATGAATCTCATCGGAAGACTTGCCTGCTTTTTTTGCAGCTTCCGCATGAAGCTTTGCGCTCTCGTAACGTGCTTTTCCGTGAGGATCAGCAGGAATTTCAAATTTCGGATGTGCCATAATAATTCTCCTCCTTATACAATATCCTTCAGGAAACCGTTTACTTACATTTCACTGTTAAAAGAAACTTCCTTTTTCGCAAAGTCTATACTGATTTCCTGCACCTTCACTTTACACTATATACCTGACATACAGTCAAGAAAAAATTTTAAGACAGGCAGTACGGCTATGTGCCAGTTTATCTGCCTGTATACCCGCAATATAGTTGCAAAGGGTTCCATAACAAAGATAACAGGGCGCTGCCAGCAAAGCAGGCCCTGTATACTAAGCATATAGTTGCAATCAACTATTGGACTTTTAAGGTTCCGGTTTTACGGCTCAGATCTTGCGGCCCGGATATTCCTGCACCGCAGCGGCCAGCAGCTCCATCGCCCGTTCCAGGTCTTCGCATATCAGCACATAAGCCAGACGGGCTTCATCCACGCCTTTGCCCGGTGTCGCATAGAAGCCGTTGCCGGGAGCGATCATGACGGTCTCTCCGTTCTTTTCGAAGTCCTGCAGCATCCAGATAGCAAATTTTTCCGCATCGTCAACAGGGAATTTGACCATTACATAGAACGCACCCTTGGGCTGGGAAGATACCAGTCCGGGAATCTTTGCCAGGCCTGCGGCAATAGTGTCGCGGCGTTTCTTGTATTCTTTATTGACTTCTTCCAGATAGGAAGCCGGCGTGTCATACAGGGCAGCCGCACCGATCTGCTCTACGGTAGGAGCACACAGACGTGCCTGGCATAATTTCATGAACTGCGCACACAGTTCTTCATTTTTGCTCAGCACACAGCCGATACGGGCGCCGCAGGCGCTGTAGCGTTTGGAAACGGAATCCACCATGATCAGGTTCTGTTCCAGGTCTTTATAGGTCCCAAAGCTGGTGTAGGTTCCGTCATAAACGAATTCACGATACACTTCGTCAGCAATCAGGGCAATGTTGTATTTCTTTACAACCTCCGCGATCATGTCCATTTCCTGTTTGTTGTACACCACGCCGGTAGGATTGCCCGGGTTGGTCAGCAGGATGGCGCGGGTCTTATCGTTGATGTATTTTTCAACCGTAGCCTGATCCGGCAGCCGGTATCCGTCTTCTGCGTTGGTCGGAACCGCGGTAACTTTTGCACTGGCCAGTTTGGCAAAGGTCGTGTAGTTTGCATAGTACGGTTCAAACACCAGAATCTCATCACCGGGATCGCACAGGCTAAAGATAGCCAGTTCCAACGCTTCGCTGCCGCCATTAGTGATAAAAATGTTTTTGGTTTCATAATGCATATCCCAGGAATCATAGTATTTCTGGATTGCCTTGATCAGGTTCATGTCGCCCTGGGAATTTCCGTAAGCAACGACTTTCTGGTCAAAGTTACGGATCGCTTCCATAAATTTAGGGGAAGTCGCAATGTCCGGCTGTCCGATATTCAGACGGTAGATTTTCTTTCCTGCTTTCACCGCTGCATCTGCGTAAGGTCCTAACCTGCGGATTGGGGAAGTCGTCATGCCTAAAGCGCGTTCAGAAATTTTCATGTTGTTAACTCCTTTTCAATATTTTTCTTAAATCACAAAAAATAATATCCCTGCATCTATATATTATATAGCATACAGGGATAAGTCGCAAAAAAATTAGTGTAATATTTATTACATAATTTACAGGCGGAACGCAAAAGGCTGATAGGCATAGCAGCGGATAGGACGCCCGTAACTGTCCAGACCCGGTTTAAAACGGAAACCGCCGGCAGCACTTAAGGCTGCCTGGTCCAGCGATCCATTACCGCTGGAACGGGCCAGAATAACCGATTCCACCTGCCCACCTTTGCCTACCAGGAAGCGAACCACTGCAGTACCGGTAATACCCTTGCTGCGGGCATCATTCGGATAAGAAGGCATACGCGAACGCGTTACCCGTGGCGGAACAGCAGGAGCCTGTATGGCATCGCTGGCCGGTCCGATTCCGGGTCCTTTCCCACCGCTTGTGCCGGAATTAGTGCCGCTTCCGGTACCTCCCGGCGCCGTATGCTTAGGGTTTGCCGTCGGTTTCTTCACATCCGGCTTCTTTTGCGGTATCGGCTTTTCTCTTTTTTCTAAAATATCGTCTTCTCTGGGCTTGACTTTCTCTTCCTCTATCTCCGGCTCCGGTTCAGGTTCAGGAGGCGCAACCTCCGGAGCCGCATCACCGCCTCCGGCTACCAGCGCCACATCATAAATCGGCTCATCCGGTATGGTGTGAAACGCAGTCAGCGCTATCAACCCTACCAGGCCGCAACAAAGGATATGGAAGATGATGGAAAAGAGCAGCCCCTTTTTTTCATCACGGTTAAAGTTCATTTTTTGGCTTCCTTATCTGTCGCTAAGCCGACACGGGATATCCCCGCCTTTTTAAATGAGTCCAGCAGACTGATAACTGCTTTATACTGGACATTCTCATCTGCCCGGATGACAACGGAAAACTTCTCGTCCTTCTTCTGTTCTTCCCGCGCCCTGTTGATCAGATCGGCTTTCGCAATGACCTTATCCGCTAACCAGTATGCCCCGTCATCTTTGATGGTAACTGTAAACTTAACGGTACTCTGGGTAATCGTCTCCGTGGCTACCGGCAGCTTTACGGGAATGGTTTTCAGTTCACTCATATACATGGCGCTGACGATAAAGAAGATCAGCAGCAGGAACATCATATCGATCATCGGGCTCAGCATGATGTCCGGCGCTTTCCTGCCCCGCTTTTTTAACTTGATCATGCTTTTTTACCTGCCTGTTTGTCCAGATTCTTTGCAATTGCTTCCAGCAGCGTGTTAGCAACCTCTTCCACATTCAGCGTAATCGTCGTCAGCCGGCGGTTGAAATACGCGTACATGCAGATAGCAATAATCGAAATGCAAAGACCGAAAACGGTTGTGATCAAGGCTTCACCGATACCTGCAGTAACGGCCAGCGGATTATCCAGACGCTGGCTGAAATTATTAAAAGATCCGATCATACCGGTTACCGTGCCCAGAAGTCCCAGTACAGGCGCCAGCGTAACTATCACGTTCAGATAGTTTAATCGGTTTTCAAATTTATCCAGAGCGCGTTCCGCCCTGACGCTGACAAAATTTTCCAAACGCTCGAAACGCCCATGACGGGCCATAACGATAGTAGCCAGCTTGGCAATCTCTCCCTGCGTATCGTCTGCCAGTTTCTTTGCATCAATCCAGTTATCCTGCTCTACATATGTACAGAATTGTTTTGTAAAGTCCCTGCCGCTGTCTGCCTTACGGAAAAACAGATACCTTTCAACGGAAATCGCAATCGCCGCAATTGAGCATAACAGCAGCGGATACATAACCGGACCGCCCTTAATGAAATAGTCTAACCCTGACGTGAAAAAATTCATTTAAAATAAGCCTCCCTATTCATTACGCAATTTTAAAAATAACAATTACTATTAGGGATTATAACACAAGAAAACGATAATTACAAATAAAATAATATAAAAAGTTTTAAAGACAGAAAAAAGGGAGCTGGCTACAGCTCCCTTCGGGCCAATCGAAATCAATCCCTTAATTACGTTCCTGCAATGATCAGAATGTAATATCAAACTGAGACCACAGTACGCGCGCCTTAGTTCCTTCATCTACATCCAGAGCAGATTTCAGGGACTTGGTATCATAATATGCAACATTGGCGACCATGTTTTTAGCTACGGTAACATTAGCGCCTACAGCCCAGCCTTTAAAGCCGGCGTTGAAATCAGTATAGCCATCAATCGTATGGGCGATATAGGTGGTACGGCCCTGATTGAAGTAGTTGGCGAACAGACCCCAGGAACCGGGTTCTTCAGCTTCAGCCCCTTTGAAGTTCAGGCCTACTACATAACCGTCATCGTCAACCTTCATTCCATCAAACTTATCGTTGTTGGATTTCAGATACATGCCGCTTAAAGCCAGGTCTTTCCCCAGATTGAAGTTCAGACCCGCATAGAAAATGTTATTGCGTTCAGTTTCTGCCTGTGTAACACCGCCAAAAGACATCACGCCAACCTTGCCATCTGCAAAACCATCGGTAGCAGTACCGATTTCTGCCTGCCAGAATCTGTGATAATCAAAGTCATCAGCTTCGTGCGGACGGCCAAAAGCACCGGAAATATACAGCTTATCGCCATATTTTGCTTTGATTGCATCAAAGCTGCCATCATAGATATAAACGTCGGCAAATACGTCATCCTGCTTGCCGGCAACGATGTCCAGCCCGCCCAGACGGCCTTCCAGCTGGGCAACATTAAATTCGGTGTCATTATCTTCCTTATTGTTGTCAAACCACTGCTGGTTTTCAATGCGGCCAACATAATTCCAGTTGTCATTTACCTTACCGGTAAAGTACAGACGGGTACGCAGACCATGTTCATGTTCATTAGCACTGGGATTTTTTAATTCCGTATGGGCATAATGGTAACGAACTTCTCCGGTAATCTGCACGTTATCGGATTTCTTTTCCAGAGCTGCCACGCGAAAGCCCAGCGCATCCAGTTCGTCAGCAAATTCAGCTGCCAGTCTGTCTACATTGGCGCCTTTTGCCAGTGCTTTTGCTACAATCTGAGCCATTTCATAACGGGTCATCAGGCGGTCGCCGCGGAAGGTGTCGTCGCCATACCCTTCGATGATACCGGCCGCTGCCAGTTTGGAGATGCTGTCATACGCCCAATGACCGGCAGGTACGTCGGTAAAGGGGTTGCTGGCGTATGCGGATGCGGTTACACCCAGTGCCATAGCCATAGCGAGTACTAAAGATTTCTTCATTTCAATTGCCTCCTTTAAGACAAGTTATAAATATATATAAAATGTCAGGCGCATTTCAAGTTGCTCTTGCTTTCATGAGCGAGTTGCCAGGTTTCCTCTTCATATCCACAAAAGACCACAGGAAAGTCCTTACATTTTATAACAAATAAAAACAATTTTAATAAAAACTTTTTAATATTTTATCACTATTACAATCATATTGCAATAAATTTCTTATATAATATCAACTTTTCCTCGATATTCAAGCAAGCCTTGGTTAGCTTTCGCTAACCAAGGCTATTTTACTGCTTTTTTTAATCTTTGTCAAGAAAAAGAAACAGGAACTGAGAACAAACTCAATTCCTGTTCTTCCCTTTTCATTCTGACAGAAACAAGCAATATGCTTTTTAATAATTATACTAACCTGCCCCCATTATCCAACCGGCAGCGTATCTCCCCCGTAAGGCATAATGTTAATTGAATAATCAGTTTTACCCTGGTCTTTTAACTTTTCCTTTGCCAGCTCCCAGGCATCAGCCAGCGTCGCAGCCGGAATCGCTCCCGTCTTCTTCGCATTGGCAAAATTTTCCGGTTCCGTCACCAGTATAATGGTAAAATGACGGGCCAGGCAGCACATATAGAACGCTACATAAAAAGGCACCGTAAAATCCGCCCGCACATCCATTTCCATCTGTTTCAGATCCGTATAGCGGAAGCTGTCAAAAAAGGCAGGCGGTTCCGTCATGTCCTGGCAGCGCAGCACAGCGATCAGTATCCCGCCCTCTTTCAAAGCAGCAGCGCCGGGCGCATAGCATTTCATACCCTGATACAGGCTGATATCCCTCGGATAACCGCCGCCGGAAACAATCACGACATCGCTTTTTTCTTTCAGGGTCACCCCCTGCAGCTTCATGACCTCCTGCGTCCCCTGCAGCCAGGCTTTCTGCCAGTGCCCTGCCATGATTTTATAGAAGTTTCCTTCTGCGTCCATGATGACATTTACCATGAAGCAGGGATTTAAAAACGCTGCCACATCGCACATGTCTTCGCTGACACGGTTGCCGCTATGCCGCATAATGCAGGTTTCCGGGTTGACGCCCCCGCCGATTTCATCGGTAAGGGCCATATTATGGTTGTGATTGATAGATTCCACACCGGCCACACCGGGAATCACACTTTTCCGCCCACCGCCGAAGCCGGCATAGATATGCGGGGAAAGCCCGCCGGTCAGAATCACCTTGTCGGCAACCGCTACCCGTTTATTGATCCACACCGGCGTCCCGCGTCTGGTCGTACCGTAAAAGACGCAGGCCTCCGTAGCCGGATCATGGTCGTACACCCGCAGCCGCCGGAACAGGTTGCTGCCGATAATTTCTTCTTTCTCAGCGTCCGAATTCAGACGATGCTTTCCGGTCGCAATGATCACACTGATCTGTTCATCCGGAACACCCAGTTTATTCAGTTTATCCACAAGGATCGGAAGGAACAGGTCAAAACGCGCCCAGGCGCGGGTGATATCGCTGACAATCAGCACCACGGTATCCTCTGCCCTGATCAGCTCATCCAGCACCGGTGTGCCGATGGGATGCGCCAGCGCCTCCTCCATCAGCTTCTCCACCGTGTTCGGCCGATCGATTACCGGCGGCAGCAGCACCTGCGCAACATGTTCTTCCGGCAGATTGACGACCTGTTCTCCTTTTCCGTAGGGAATCCTGTATTCCATAATGATTACTCCTCTGTCAATACCGGCAGGGTTACCGGCGCGTGTCCCATCAGTGTGATTGTGTAGTCCGTCCGGCCTTCTGCCGCCAGTTGTTCCTGGGCCAGCTGCCAGGCCTCCGCCACCGTTTCCACAGGAATCTGTCCCGTCTGCCGCACAAAATCAAAGTTTTCCTTACGCGTCACCAGATACACCGTATGCGCCTCAATAATGCAGCGGCTCTTATAGGCGACAAAAGCTGCCATATAGAAATTATCCCGGACTTCCTGTTCCGTCTTCTGCAGATCGCTCTTGACCAGCCAGTCTGTAAATACGGCAGGTTCCTTGATATCCGGGCATTCCAGCATGATAATGGCAATGCCTCCAGGTTTTACTGCCATATCCACGTTCATATGGCTTTTGGTCCCCTGGTACAGATTGATATCCTTCGGATAACCGCCGCCGCTGGCAATGACTACATCCGCCAGTTCCTTAATGGGAATGCCGCTGATTTCCAGCAAATCTTTACAGCCCTGATAAAACGCGGTCTTCCAGTTGCCGGCTACTACTTCGTACAACCCGCCTTCACTGGTCAGGACCACGTCCAGTAAAAAGTCCGGATCCACAAACTCCACACATTCCATCAAATCTTCATGGAACGGATTGCCTTCCAGCTTCGCCGTAGTCACATTCGGATTGCAGCCATCCCCCGGCTTCTCCGCCAGGGCCAGCACATGGTTATGGTTAATGGTCTCCAGACCGGCCACGCCCGGCACAATCGCCTTCCGGCCGCCGCCGAAACCGGCCATGGGGTGCAGCGTAACCGCACCGGTCGCAATGATTTTATCCGCATTGGCAACAATCTTGTTGATATAGACCTTATTGCCGCGGGAAGTAGTTCCCTTGTACACCAGGTTTTCCGTATCCCTGCAGTTGTGCTGATGCACGCGGAAACGCTTTACCATTTCCTCGCCCAGTACAAGGATATCCTCTTCCGGAGTCTGGGCCCGATGGGTCCCGGTAGCAATGACAATATCAATGTCAGCGTCCGGAATACCATGATTGTTTAATTCTTTTACGATGACCGGCAAAAACTGGTCCGTATAGCACAGGCGGGTTTCATCACTGACAACGATCGCCACCTTTTCGCCCGGCCTGACGATTTCCGCCAGCGGTTTGCTGTCAATAGGGTTACGCAGGGCTTTTAACGCAGCGGCAGCAATGTCCTTTTCCACCGCAACCTCTTTTCCGTGCAGGTCGTAAATGATGTGCTCCTCCGGCAGATCTACCGTTTGCGTGCCTTTGCCATAGCTGAATTCATACGTTTTCATTATAGAAAGCTCCTCTCCGGATTATATTGATTACAAAAAGATGTATTGTATTTATCGAACCACATTATAGCATAAAATATGCAAATTGTCCCTTCTTCCCGCCGTTACCAGCGGCTGCTTCCCTGCCAGAACTTTCTGCTGAACAGTATCAGGACTGTGTACATCTCCAACCGTCCCAGAAGCATTACAAAAGAAAGCAGTATTTTGGCAGCCGGCGGCAGGGAAGAAAAACTGCCTGTGGCACCGACCACTGTGCCAAAGCCGGGGCCCGCACTGCTGAGACAGGACGCTA
>JAFTZZ010000041.1 GCA_017460905.1 Acidaminococcaceae bacterium
ACGCCTACGACAGCACCAATCACTATTACCGCACGGAATACGCCAGGACCAAGGACGTTGTGCCCATTTTCAATATCCTGCTCACCAGTATCGAAATTTATATCTATCGCGACCGGTTCCGGAAAAAAGAGCTGCGCCTTTTCTGTTTCCTGTTGACGATTCCTCTGCTGGTCATCACTTACCAGATTTTCCATTACGGCATCTCTTTCTCGAACATTGCTTTTACCATCGTGGTACTGCTGCTGTTCGTTTTCCATCATATGGATTATGCGGATTATCTGATCCGGCAGGAGCAGGAGCAGAGCGCCCGGCGCATCCACCTGCTGGAAAGCCAGATCCAGCCTCACTTTATTTTCAACTGCCTGACCATCATCCGGCAGCTTTGCCGCACGGATGTGAAGGAAGCCATCGCCGCCATCGAGGACTTTTCCAGTTACATGCGCAGCATCAGCAATTCCCTGACATTGGATTGCTGCGTCACAGCAGAGGAAGAACTCCGTACCGTAAAGTATTACCTGTCCATGGAAAAACGCCGGTTCGGCAAGGATCTGCAGACAGAATTCAACATTGAGGACAGCGACTTCCAGTTGCCTGCCTTCTCCATCCAGGTAGTAGCGGAAAACGCGGTACGCCACGGCATCCGGAAAAACCAGCCGCCCTCCGGAACGGTCAGCATTCATACCTTTCGCGGAAACGGGCGGCATGTGGTGGAAATCCGGGACAACGGCGCCGGTTTTATTCCCGGCCAGTTGTCGCCGGCCGAACAAAAACACGTTGGCCTGGATAATGTTTCCGAACGCCTGCGCATCATGTGCGGCGGAACCATGCGGATAGACAGCGCGCCGGAAAAGGGCACGCGCGTCCGGATTGAGATTCCGGAAAATACGGAGGAATACAGGAAATGAAGCTTTTAATTGTAGATGACGAACAGCTGGCCAGAGAAGACTTAACGTATGTCCTGCAGGACTGCCTGCCCCAGGCGGAAATACTGGCTGCGGGAAACAAAACCGACGCCCTGGCATTATGCCAATCCAATCCGATTGACATTGCGTTTCTGGATGTAGAAATGCCGGATATTTCAGGACTGGAGCTTTCCAAAGAGCTGCGGTCAATCCGGCAGGATATCAATATCATCTTCACAACTGCGTACAGCCAATACGCCTTACCGGCATTCAAGCTATATGCCAGCGCGTACCTGATGAAACCGGTCTGCCGGGAAGATATACTGGAAGCATTGGAGAACCTTCGCTTCCCCTGCGTGACAGAGGTGAAAAAACTGCGGGTACAGTGCTTCGGCAATTTTGAAGTTTTTTACGATGGACAACCCCTTTTATTCCGGCGCAGTAAAGCCAAAGAACTGCTGGCCTATTTGATCAGCCTGCACGGTTCCTCGGCAACGAGCAGCGAAATCTGCGCCGTCCTCTGGGAAGACAGCGGTACGCCGGAAAAGCAGAAAAATTACCTCAGACAGTTAATTTCCGAACTGCGCAGCACGCTGGAAACCTGCGGCATGGAAGATGTCCTGATCCATAACCGCAACAGCTATGCAGTTAATCCGAAAAAGCTGGACTGCGACCTGTACCGCGCATTGGAACAGGAAAGCAATGCCACTGTCAGCCACCGCGGCGAATTTATGAAGCAGTACAGCTGGGCAGAGTTTTGGATCAAAGAAAAATAGCGCCTGCATTTTTTGTAAAACTATAAGACGAAACACGCCCGCCCTCTGTATGAAAGAGCGGGAATAATATCTGTGTCTCATGTTGTGATATTGCTGCGTCCTGCAGCAGTGGATAAAAAGCGGCGAACCGGCATTTTTGCCAGTTCGCCGCCGTTTTGTTTTTGCCTCAATACTTTCATTTACTTCTTGCTGCCAGTTCTTCCCACAATTCCCCTATCGTCTTATGCAATACCGGGTGCACTGCCTCCGGCGCGATCTGCGCCAGCGGGCGCAGGACGAAATCGCGGTTCTGCATATCGGGGTGCGGCACCTTCAATTCCGGAAGGTCGATGATCCGGTCCTCATACAGCAGCAGATCCAGATCGATATTCCGTTCCCCCCAGCGGCGGATGCGTCTGCGCCCCATCTCCTGCTCAGTCTGTAATAAAACATGCAACAGCTCAACAGGCGATTTTTCCGTTTTGATCTCCGCCGCCGCATTCAGGAATTCCGGCTGGTCCGTTACGCCGTAGGGCTGTGTTGTAATAAAATCAGATACGGCAACCACCTGTATGCCTTTTTTCTGTAACAGTCGCAGCGCTTCCTGCAGATTCTTCTCTTTGTCGCCCAGGTTGCTGCCCAGCGCAATGTAAACTGACATACCCTGCTCCCATAGAAATACTTCACCGCAACCTGTTATTGCGTTTTACGCAATAACAGGTAAAACAAACGCTATTTTCAAATGTTCCGAATCGCTTCCAGCATACGGATCAGCCGCACGTTCTCTTTTACGTCGTGCACACGCACCAGGCTGGCGCCTGCATACACGGCAGCCGCCGTCACCGCCAGCGTGCCTTCCAGCCGTTCTTCCGGCGGCAAGGGAAGTGCAACCCCACCCAGTACGTTGCCGATCGTAGACTTCCGGGAAGCCGCCATCAGCACCGGATACGGGTTCACCGTAAGCGCATTCAGATTTTGCATCAGGCGCAGGTTCTGTTCGTCATTTTTGGCAAAACCGATGCCCGGGTCCAGAATGACCTTGTCCGCCCCGATCTGCAGCTCCTGCAGAAGCGTGGCCTGTCCCAGCAGGTATTCCGCCACTTCCTGCACCACATTTTTGTATTCGCATTGCTGCTGCATATCCCTGGAAACGCCCTTGCGGTGCATCAGCACGACAGGCGCCCGGGTGTCCGCAACAGCCCTGATCATGTCTTCGTCTGCCGTCATGGCCGAAATGTCGTTGATAATATCGCCGCCGCACTGCATGGCGTCCCGCGCCAGCGCAGCCCGGTAAGTGTCTACGGAAATTACGCTTTCCGGAAATCGCTTTTTGATCGCTGCAACGGCCGGCAGCACACGCTTCCTTTCTTCTTCCGCCGTAACCGGATTGCTGCCCGGACGGGTAGATTCGCCGCCGATATCCAAAATGGC
>JAFTZZ010000042.1 GCA_017460905.1 Acidaminococcaceae bacterium
CAAAATTCGCATAGGGATCGTAATAGTACATGCGCTTTTCTACATTAATATCCACGCCGCCGATCACATCGACCAGATCCTTGAATCCCTGAAAATCTACCACTACATAATTGTGCAGCCTGATTCCCAGAAAATCCTGCACCGTCGATCTGGTCAGGTCCTGTCCGCCATAAGCGAAGGCCGCATTGATCTTATCCCAGCCACGGTCCTTGATCTTCACGCGGGTATCCCGGGGAATCGACAGCAGGGATGCCTGCTTGTTATTTTTATCCAGCATGACGACAAACAGCGTATCGCTGCGCCCCACATCGTCCTTGCGGATATCGCAGCCCATCACCACGATATTCTTTTTGCCGGAGAGCAGCGCCATATCCTTAATATCGTCGACAAAAGAAAAATCACCCCAGAAGACGGCGGCAGCCAATAACACGATCAGAAAAAAAAGTTTACGCAAAGTCTGCCAACCCCTTTCCGAACCGATCAAGGAAGCTGTGCAAAATCGCGGCAGTCATGCCCCAGATTACCCTGTCCTTATATTGATAGAAATAAATCGGATATTCCTGATGAAAATCCTTTTCCGGATCCAGATGCGGCACCAGTTCAAAAGGGAAATCGCTTTTGCGGGTAATCCGGATATGCGCCGTACCGATCCTGGGCGTCGCTGTTACCAGCCAGCGCAGCGGAACGGTAAAAAGCTCCGCCACTTCGTCTTTGTTGTAATTCCAGCTCCGGTAATCCGAAGAAATTTGCTTTGCTTGTTGCTGCGGCTGCCAAGTGCCGACAAAAGGATAAATCATGAACCCGTTATGGGCGGCAAAAAAATCCAGCGTACCGCAGAGCCGGATGTCCTCATAACGCAGGCCCAGCTCTTCCGAAGTTTCCCGCACAGCGGCCGCCGCAAAATTCCGGTCGCTGCTTTCCCTGCGTCCGCCGGGAAAACAGATGTCACCGGGCTGCCAGCCCAGCTTTGCGGAACGGACTTCAAACAAAAGCTCCGGCCCTTCTTTGCCTGACAGCAATAACAGGAGAACCGAGGCCGTCCGCATCACCACGCCCGTCTGGTCCAGACGGGGACGGCGGGCGCTCGTCTCCTGTTGCAGCCATGCAGCTATCGCATGTAAGTTTTCCATTATGTGTTCCTGCTTATTTGACAAATAAATCCCACAAAATCACTGCAGCCGCGCCGGGAATGCCGAAGAAGCCGGCGATCAGCGCTTTGATGATTGTGATATGGATTGTAACATTAAACAGCGCGCCGCCCAGCAGATTCGCCAGCCAGAGCAGGATAGCGCCGATAATGCCGTTCCAGACCAGTTTGAAAGGCAGCGACAGCAATTTGACGATGATATACAGTATGATCACGCCAAATGCCAGCGAACCAAGGGAAGCTAAAATTTCCATGTGTTACCTCCTGCAAATTTAAAAAACTGTTGAACAATAACCTTTTATTAAATAAAAACTGCGCTTTCTGTAATTAAATATCGCTACACTTCAAACTTCCAATCCGGCCTATTCCGCGATGCGGGTCCGGTTTTCCAGCGCTTTTGCCAGCGTAATTTCATCCGCGTATTCCAGGTCCCCGCCCATAGGCAGGCCTCTGGCGATGCGGCTGACAATAACCGGATACGGACGCAGCAGCTGCGCCAGATACGCTGCAGTCGCTTCCCCTTCCACATTGCTGTTGGTGGCAAGGATAATTTCCTGCACCTGCGTCTTTTCCAGCCGCAGCAGCAGCTCTTTGACCCGTATGTCTTCCGGCCCGATACCGTCCAGCGGGGACAGGCAGCCGCGCAGCACGTGATAGACGCCTGCGTACCCATGGCTGCGCTCCATCGCCATGGCGTCCCGAGGCTGTTCCACCACACAGATCGTACTGTGGTCCCGTTTGGCGTCCGCACAGATTTCACAGACATCATGGTCCGTCAGGTTAAAGCATTCCTGGCAGAAGCGGACATCCTTCTTGGCCTGCAACAGCGTTTCCGCCAGACGCCTGACATCCTCCTCCGGCATATCAATGATATGATACGCCAGACGCAGCGCGGATTTATTTCCCACGCCCGGCAGGCGGCGGAACTGGTCATATATACTGTTCAGCGGTTTGATTATGCCGGCCATATTACATTCCCGGAATCTTCAGGCCGCCGGTCACCTTGTTCATTTCCTCTTCGGAAACAACATCCACCTGATGCAGCGCTTCATTGACAGCCGCCAGGATCAGGTCCTGCAGCATTTCCACGTCTTCCGGATCCACAACCTGGGGATCGATCACAACGCCGGTCAGCTCCTTTTTCCCGGTTACCGTAACCTTTACGGCTCCGCCGCCGGCAGTGCTTTCAAACGTACGGGCCTGAATGTCCGCCTGTACCTTCTGCATCTCCGCCTGCATTTTCTGTACTCGCTGCAGCATGCCCTGCATATTTCCCATTCCGCCCATGCCGGGGAATTTCATTCCTTTCATTACTGTGTCCTCCTTTAAAATTCACTATAAACCGAATTTATGTTTTTTCTATGATAATTCAAACCTTGTGCAGCGTTGCGTCAAACATTTCCATAGCCTTCCGGGTACTTTCCGCAACGGGAATGTCCGGCGTTGCCGTTACAGGCGCCGCACTTGCAGACCGGGAAGCTGCCGTATTTCCGCCGACAGCATTGCTTTGGGGATTTCGAACTGCACCGGACGCCTCAGGCTTTCCTGCAGACGCGCTCTGAGGTCTTGCAGCTGCCGCAGGTTTCTTTCCTGCCGGCGTCTGATTCACCGGTTTCCCGCCGGTATCCACCACACACTGTAATTTTACCGGCACCCGGGCCACGCGCAGCAGCACTTCTTCCACTATCTCACGGTAATCGGGCTTCTGCAATCGCTCGCACAGGAATTTCATCTTGAAACCGACGGTCAGGACGTGATTATCATATGCCAATACATAGCCGTTAGACGCGCAGGACGCAATGGAATTTTTCCGTTCCGCTTTCAGGACTTCCATTGCCCTGGTCCAGTATTCGTCCCCGTCTGCCCAGGCGCCGCCATAGGGCGTATAGTCTGTCCCGGCAGCAGCCGGTTGCGGCGCTGTTTTTACAACATTTTCTGTGGCAGCCGCTGCTGTTTTTACCGGTTCCGGTTTGGCAGCGGGCACATTTACAGCAGGCGCGGCAGGCGCTTTTGCTTCAACCACCTGCGGTTTTTCTACAGCAGCGGGGCGGCCTGCTGTCGGCTCCGGCAGCGGATTCTTGCCAACGGAAACAGACGGTTCATTCGGTTTTGCTGCTGTCGGCGCACTTGCCTGCGGAACCATACTCTGTACCGGAACTGCGATTCCCTGCGCCTTCAGCGCCGCAAGCTCCTGCTCCAGCCGGTCAATCCGCGCCGCCAGCACCTTTAACGTCCGGTTGTCTTCCCGGCACAGGTCATAGATGCACATCTCCGCAGTGACCCGACCTCTGGCTGTAAACCGCAGTTCGTTCATCGCGTCATGGATTATTTCCTGTGCCGCCAAAATCCGTTCGCCGGAATACAGCGGCGCCAGTTTGGCAAACTGCTCCGCCTTATCTGTTACATAGACCGGCTGATATTCCGGAGTAGCCCGATACAGCAGCAGGGCGCGCATATATCCGGACAGCTCCACCAGAATCTGGCTGATATCCTTGCCCTGCATCAGCAGCCTGTCAAATATCGTCAGGGCAGCAGCAACTTCACGCTGGCCGATTGCGCGGACCAGCTCCCGTAAAATTTCCCGGCCGATGATGCCGCGTACGGAACGGACGGTTTCCGCCGTAACGGTTTCCGCCATGACCCCGCACTGCTCAAGCAGGCTCAGGGCATCACGCATACCGCCCTCCGAAGCAGCCGCAATCAGCTCCAGCGCTTCCCTGTCCGCATGGATATCGCTGCCCTCTGCTACTTTCTGCAGATGTTCGACAATTTCTTCCTGTGTGATCGGATGGAAATCAAACCGCTGGCAGCGGGAATGGATCGTAGGCAGAATTTTCTGCGGTTCCGTCGTCGCCAGGATAAACACCACATGCTCCGGCGGCTCTTCCAGCGTTTTTAACAGCGCGTTGCAGGCTTCGGTGGTCAGCATATGCGCTTCGTCGATGATATAGACCTTGTAACGGCAGTTCACCGGCGCAAAGTCAGCATTTTTATTCAGGTTTTTTATATCGTCCACGCCCCGGTTGGAAGCGGCGTCCAGCTCCTGCACATCCAGCGCGCTGCCGTCAGTGATCTGCCTGCAGTTCAGGCATTCGCCGCAGGGCTGGCTGGCCGGTCCTTTTTCACAATTCAGCGCTTTGGCAAAAATACGGGCCGTCGTGGTCTTGCCGGTTCCCCGGGGACCGGTGAAAAGATAGGCGTGCGCGATACGGCCGCTTTTCAGGGCATTCATCAGCGCCTGTTTGACGGGCGCCTGCCCTACCAGCGTATCAAAACTGGATGGCCGCCAGCGCAGATATAGAGTTTGATAAGCCATGCCGCACATCCTTTCTGTCACAGAATACCTTCGCAAATTTGTTCCTAAATTCTATTACATTATAGTAAAAAACATCATAAATAACAATGAGAAAAAGTAAAAGTACTATGAATTTTTATATTGTAAAGATGTTAAAAAAGCTTCGCAAAACCGCATGCAGCCGCTATTAAAAAAGCAGCCCCTCATCGGGACTGCTTTCCACAGGTTTTCCTGTAAGACCGCAGGGCAGGCACCCCCGCGGCGCATGAGAGTATCCGCTTAGTGCTGCTTCCTTCCGGACCTGACACGGTTCACAGGCCTCCATCGCGCAGGACCTGCCGCTACAGCCTTACAGAAAAACCTTTTATTGCACAGTAAGAAAAAAGCCGCAAAGCGGCGTCATTTTCAAATGGCGGAGAGAGAGGGATTCGAACCCTCGGTACGGTTTCCCGTACACACGCTTTCCAGGCGTGCACCTTCAACCGCTCGGTCATCTCTCCGGTTGTAGGAATTATGATTATGAAATTATAAATACGTGGCTGAACATCAGCCACGTAAGATATTATACGGATATTTCCTTTTTCTGTCAAGCCCTTTTTACAACAAATGCTTTAGGAACAAGCCAAACGGCGACGGCGTTTGGCCATCCTTATATGCAGGCACAACCGCCTCTTATTCTTCGCTTTCTTCATCCGGCATGACCCACAGGGTACGCCCGGCATTTAACAGGATATTCTGCGCAGTACTGCCCATCAGCAAGCCCTTGATCGGACCTGCACCCGTTTTTCCCGTAAAGATCAGGCTGCAGTTTTCTTCTTCCGCCAGCTTGCAGATTTCTTTGGAGGCAGCGCCGCCGTCCGCAATCACATAGCGGGATCTGATGCCGAAATCCTGCATCTCATTGCAAAGCTCCTGCAGCATGTCTTCTGCCATCTCTTTATTCTCGCGCAGCTCTTCGTCACCCCGCACACCTTCGATAACATGGACGAACAGCACCTCGCCCACATGCTCCCGGAGGTTACGGATAAAATTCAGCGCAATCAGCGATTTTCTGGAAAAATCCGTTGGCAGTAAAATACGGTGCAGGTAATCCTCGCATTTGTAATCGCCTTTGACTACCAGCGTGGGGATATCAATGGCGCGCACCACGTTAAAGGTACTGCTGCCCCGGAAGGTGCTGGCCCAGACTCCCTTGCCGTGGGAAGCCATGAGCAGCAGGTTGATGTTGTACTGGTCAACCATTTTCTGGATGCCGGACAGGACATCCGGTTCGTTTTCCCACAAAATTTCTACAAAATCATATCCGGCATTCTTAATATCCTGCGCCAGCCCTTTCAGCCGGCTGTATGTTTTTTTGTAATACGAACTGCTGACAGCGGCATCCTCTGCTTTTTTAACTACATGAAGCAGGTACACCTCCGTCTCAGGATCCAGGCAGACGCTGTAAAACACATCCAGCATCCGGGACGTAAGCTCCGACAGGTCCAAAGCCAGCATGACTCGGGAAAACATTTGCAGCACTCCTTTTTTATAACCCTTGTTACTCTTTTTCTAAAAGCAGGGACTGTCCTGCTTACAGGCTACGTCCCTGCAGTCTGCGTACATCAGCCGATCGCGAGCGAGTCCTCAATACACGCTCATTACCTTGCCCGGATTCAGGATATCCAGCGGATCCAGAGCTTTTTTGATAGCCTTCATCATTTCCAGTTCCACCGGGTCAGTGTATTTTTCCAGAGCATACACCTTCTTGGCGCCAATACCGTGCTCGCCGGAAATGCGGCCGCCCAGACTATACACGTAAGCATAAGCCGTTTCGTGGAAGGCATGCTGCTGCTCTTCCCAGGCCTCGTCGCTCATGTCGCCTTTCATGTGCTGGAAATGGAGGTTCCCGTCACCGGCATGTGCCAGACAGAACATGGTGAAATCATATTTTTGGGCTTCTTTCGTCAGTGTTTTGATGCAGTTGGCAATCTGGTCAACAGGCACCACCAAATCGTCCGACTGAGCAATCTTGCTCAGGGAGCGAGTGGATTCCAGACAGTTTTTCCGTACGGTCCAGACGCGTTCGTCTGCTTCCAGTACGTCGATAGCACCGGACTCTTCGCAGATTTCCGCCAGTTTTTCCATTTTTTCGTCGACTTCTTCTTCGTTGAAGGTTTCCATGCTGACGATCAGATAGCATACGCCTTCATCGTAATGCGGCAGTTTGATCTCACTGTATTCGCAGGAGCTCTTCAGGAAATTGTTGTCCATGAACTCCACGCTGGTGGGTTCCAGACCGGCCTTGACCAGGTTCGGCACCAACGTAACCGCTTTATCCAAATCGTCATATACCGCTGCCACGTCAACTTTAAACGGAGGCAGGGGCAGCAGCTTCAGGGTCGCTTTGCAGATGATGCCCAAAGTGCCTTCCGAACCCATGACCAGCTGTTCCAGGCAGTATCCGGTGCTGCATTTTTTCAGGCGGGAGCCCAACGTTGTAATTTCCCCGGCAGGCGTCACCACTTCTACGGAATACACCTGATGCCGGGTAGTTCCGTAACGCACCGCCTTATTGCCGCCGGCGTTGGTAGCAATATTGCCGCCGATCAGGCAGCTTTCCGCGCTGCAGGGGTCGCCGGCATACAGCAGCCCCTTGGCTTTGGCAGCCTGCTGGATATCGATGGTCCGGGCGCCCGCTTCCACTACCGCATACATGGCGTCGTCATTGATTTCAATAATCTTATTCATCTTTTCCATATTCAGCACGATGCCGCCCAGGACGGGAATCGCGCCGTCGGAAACGCTGGTGCCGGCGCTGCGGGGGGTAACCGGCACAACATAATTGTTAGCCAGCTTCATAACAGCAGCCACTTCTTCAGTGCTGTTGACCCACACGACTACTTCCGGCAGGTGCATCAGGCGGGGATCCGTTTCTTCGTCGGTCTTAAAGCGGTCCAGGGTTTCCGCATCGGTTTTCACATTGGCCGCACCAACTACTTTTGCTAATTTTTCCAGCAGTTCAGGGGTTACGGGATTGTACTTGCTCATACAAATTCTCCTTTGCCGACGTCCCTTGAATTTGGAAACTGTTTCTTATCCAGTGTTTCCTTTTTTCATACGAAGGACGCCAAAATATTTTAAAATTTAATTACACATTAAAAATCTTGCCCGGGTTCAGGATATTCTTCGGGTCAACCGCCCGCTTGATCATCCGCATGTATTCCAGTTCCGCAGGTTCCGTATATTCTTCCATGTAATGCAGCTTTTTGGCGCCGATGCCGTGTTCCCCGGATAACCGGCCGCCCAGGCTGTACACGTAAGGATAGGCTTCCTTATGGAATTTTGCCACATTTTCGTTCCACTCTTCTTCGGTCAGGTCCTTACGGCACATGCAGACATGCAGGTTGCCGTCGCCGGCGTGCCCCAGCACCATGACCTCAAAGGGATAATGGTCCCCCATGGCCTTTACATGCTCAATCGTCTCCGCCACTTTATGCACCGGCACCACGAAATCATCGGTAATCGTCACATCAGCCAGAATACGCAGAGATTCCTGGCAGTTACGGCGCAGGCTCCACAGACGGTCATCCGCTTCCAGCACTTCCAGCGCGCCCGCTTCCTCACACAGCTCGCTCAGTTTTTCCAGCCCGCTGTCCAGCTGCTCTTCATCAAAGGTCTCTACCGTAACGTAAACAAAATTGGCAACGTCCCGGTGCGGCACATCTATTTCACAGAACGTGGTAGTGCTGCGTACAAAGCTGTTATCCATGAATTCAATACTGGTGGGATTCAGACCGGCTTTAATCACAGTCGGCACCAGACGCGCGGCCTTTTCTACGGTATCGAACATGGCCAGCACATCAAAACGGTACGGCGGCAGCGGCTGCAGCTTTAACATTACCTGGGTAATGATGCCCAGCGTGCCTTCCGAGCCCATGATCAGCTGCTCCAGCGCATAACCGGTGGTTTTCTTTTTCAGGCAGGCGCCAACATGCAGAATTTCGCCGGTAGGCGAAACAACCGTCATACCATACACCTGGTCGCGGGTCACGCCGTAACGGATAGCCTTCATGCCCCCTGCATTCGTAGCAAGGTTCCCGCCAATCTGGCAGGTTTCCGCACTGCTGGGGTCACCGGCATAGACTAAATTATGCTTTTTGGCAACAGCCTGGCATTCTTTGACCAGGGCGCCGGCTTCCGCCACCATATACAGGCCTTCCGTATCCACTTCCAGAATCCGGTTCATACGGCCCATCAGCAAAATGATACCGCCGCAGACCGCAATGGCCCCATCTGCCAGACTGGTGCCTGCGCTGCGCACAGTAATCGGCACATTGGCCTCATTGGCAAGCTTTACGATTACCGCCACTTCCTCTGTAGAGCCCGGCGCTACGACAGCTTCCGGCGTATGGAACTTGGCAGGATCCGTCTCTTCATCTGTCTTATACTGATCCAGCGTTGCAGCATCCGTATACACATGCTCTTTGCCTACAATCGCCTGAAGTCCGGCGATAAATGCTTCATCCACTTTGTTGTACATATAGTTCCCCCCCTGTATTAAACTATCATATAATTATATCATCTTTTCAGTCCGATAGCCACACGAACTGCAACAGTTTTTTCAAAACCTCCGGATATTCTTCCGTCAAACTGTAACGGTTCACCCGCTCCCCGATCTGGTGCAGGTCTTTTCCCCAAGGCCCCAGCAAAAAGAACGGGATCTGCAAACGGGCCAGCGCCGCCACATCAAACTGATACGACTTTCCCCATAACGGCGTGTTCACCTGATAAACCGGGCTCATCTCCCGCTCCGGGATACCGCAGTAGCTGCAGTCTGACACGCCGGTAAAATACGGTTCAATCTGGATGGATTGCCATGCTGCCAGCGCGTTCTTATATTTTGCAAAACGCTGCGCATTCCGCAGTTCCTCGCTGCGCACCGCCGGATAATAAGGCGGCGCAAAGCCCAGCAGCACCAGCGGTTTATCCATCTGCACAAAATCAAGCGTACGCTGCGTCAGCCACAACGTGACCTCGGGAAACGTTTTGTGCTGCCGCAGCAGCCCGTCTGTCTTTGCCTCGGTTTCCCGCAAAAATTCTTCAAACCCGGCATGCTGCTTTGCCTGCTGCCAGAGCGTTACCCAGGTCAGTACGGAAACAGGGTGCGGCACATCCGCAGCCGCGCCCTTGATTTTGGCAAGAAAATATGCCAGCATCTGGGCCGGTGTTTTACGGAACGTCAGGATATTGCAGTAGCCCGCTGCCCGGCGCGGCAGGGAAAAATCATAACCATCTTTTAAGTCGCGGGCATACATCCAGACCGGCGGGACCGAACGCTCCCCTTCAACCTCTTCCGTAAAATTTTCATCCCCCTCGGTGGCCGCGACAATACGGGACAATATGCCCAGCGGATTCACGCCGTCCCGGTAACTGCCGATCTGCACCAGCTTACCCTGCACCAGCACCACCGGCAGCAGCTTGCCGATACTGCCTGCCGAAACAATCTGCGTCTTCCCGTCGGCCGTCCTGCGGTTCGGCTCTGCGCAAACCGCCAGACGGTAATCCAGGCGAAACCGCTCTTTTATTGTTTCCAGTAACGGCAGCGTTCCCCGCATGCCGACGGAAAAGGATTCTTCATCCGGTACGGAAACAAACAGCAGGGCGCCGCGATTGCGATTACAGTCTGTTGCCTCCTCAACATGCAACGCTTCTCCCATTTGTTTATCTGCCGGAACGGTTTTCCCGGCACGCAGTTGATTATTTTTAAGTTCCTCCTGCAAGGCTGCTTCCGCCTGTTCTGCCAGTACAGCCATCTGTACAGCAGTGCCGCCCAGCATGTCGCAGCTGCCCCTGCCAAAGATCCAGTCCCCGGAAAGCAGGTCGGTATAAGCCTCCGAAGACAGCGTATCCTGATCCAGATGCGCTGTGATGGTATCCGGATCAAATGCCCAGTCTGCGGCATCTCCGTATACATCAGCGGAAACCACGTCGTGATGGCCCATGAGGATCACTGTCGGAAACGTTTCCGTATCCGCTCCCGTTGTTATCAGCGCCCATACAACACTGCGCCGCAACGGATCGTCCGGAAGCGGAAAAAGCCCGCACCGTTCCGGAAATTTTTGAAAATAGGCCAGCCGACGAAAATAATTTATAATCCATTCTTCCGCAGCAATTTCTTTTTCTGTATTCGTAATACTTTTCTGCGCCATCAGCCCGCGCAGAATTTCCAAAATTATTTTTTTACTATTATCATCTTTCATGGTTTTATGAATCGCCATCTTGCTTTCATCGCGCACACGCACACAAAAAATCGTTCGCAGTCTTGTCCTTTCAAAAAGTTATCAATCCCTCAATTTCACAATCGGCTGCTTTTCCCAGGGCAGGTACTGCAGCGTTGTGCAGAACAGCCAGGCCTTGTACTGCTCTTCTATGTCTGTCGTTGCCTTCGCCTTGGCAACATCCCGCACGCCAGCTTCCGACAGCGGGAAATAGTCGTAGGCTTCCGCAAACAGGACGCAGGCCTCCGCGGTTTTTCCTTCCTTGCGCTTCTGCTCTGCCAAAAAGCGCAGGCTGTAGAAAATATACGGGTTCACCGCATCATATAATGGGTCGGGAATGATGGGCTTCGGCGTATGGGATTCCTGCTTTTCGGCTTTCACCAGTGCTTCTGCGTCCGCAGCCGCCTGCTCCAGCCTGCCGCTTTCCGCCAGAATGTTCAGCCGCCGATACCAGATATCCCCCCGGGCCTCCGTATGGAAACGGTAGGGAAATTCCCGGCAGATCTTGAACGCCCTGTCCAAATACTGCAGCGCCGCGTCTCCGTTCTTCGTCAGCTTCCAGATAATTTCCGAGATATCCCGCAGGCTCAGCACAAAATGCTCCGCCTCGCACATTCCCTGATCCGGGTGATCCTCCAGATCCGGCTTTACATCGTTGATAAAGGTACTTAAAACCGTCAGCGCGCCTTCCACATCTTTGATAAAATACAGGACGCGTCCCACGATCGCGCGGCAGACCCAGTTGTTTTTATCGCTGACAAACGACGGCGGCACCGGCCATTCACCGGTGGTGCATTGCGTTACGTAAACTCTCCATTCCTGATCAGTGATTTCTTTCATAGTCGCACTCCTCTGCTTTCAATTGTTACTACTATTATAACTGAATTGCTATAAAAAGCTATCATTCATTTTTTCCGCTATAGTAAAAAACTGCACCTTATTACAGATGCAGTCTTTCTATTCAATCCAATCTTCAAGAACAATTCCCGGAACACGCGAAAACTCTTTCATGTTATGAGTAACCACCGTTAAATTTCGAGATATCCCCTGTGCTGCAATCATAAGGTCATATGCGCCGATCGGTGTTCCGGCGGCAGTCAGCCCTGCGCGACAGCGTCCAAATATCACAGCGTCTTTTTCAGTAAAGGGAATGATTGTAAAATTAGCCAGAAACGCATACATAATCTGCCGCGTCCGGCTTCCCCACCGGCTTTTTGCCGCACCATATTCCAATTCACCTACTGTAACGGAAGATATATAAATATCGTTTGGATGAATTGTCAACAGACGTTGACTCAACCGCGGATGTCTTCCGTTAATTGCATAAATGCAGATGTTCGTATCAAGAAGATACATCAGAGCGCCTCTCTTTCGGGAAGGTCAGAGAGCATCGGCTGATCACGCTCGAAAAAAATATCTTCGTCAGCCTGTCCAATACTCTGCCGAAGCAATGCCCATGGATCATCGACAGGCAAAAGAAAGAAACAGTTACCGCTCTTGCGAATGATAAATTCTTTCTCTGTTGTCTGCATTTCTTTGGGAATTCTAATTGCCTGACTGTTTCCGCTTTGAAAAACCTTTGCCGTATACATGACAGCCCACCTCCTAACCTTGTATATACATTTAGTATATACAAGACTGACAGGTTTGTCAACAAAAAACGCCTGCACCGTATTCAGATGCAAGCGTTTCCCCGAACGGTTCGCAGTGATTTGCGTTCCATTCTTTTTTATTTTTCCCTTGTTTCGCCCCGCAATGCGGCAATGTTGCAGCTCAGCTCTCCGATGACTTCAGTGAGGCTGGCCAGCTTGTTTTTCATGTGGACAAGCAGGAACCAGCTGAGGACAACAGGGAACCCAAAGTCTTTAATGAAGTTGAACAGTTTGGTAATTTACATCGTCCACCTTCTTGCCCACTCCACCACGTTACCGATCTCTATCCTTTATATCAGCTCTTAATTTGTTCCATTTAACTTCATATCCATAAAGCTCCACCAAATCACGGTCCAACATAACCTGTTTTCCCCGGATAATAAATATCTGACGTTTGATATCGTCAGCGTTTAACGATACAATTTCTGACTCATTTTCCTTAGGCAATCATCTCGTTTAAAACTCAAGAACAAAGTTCGTTGCTATTGTGGCACAGGTTTTGAAAAAAAGAAAAGCGAACAAAATAAAAAACGGCCTGCATTTCTGCAAGTCGTATGTGTGCGTTACTTCATCCTTTTTAATTTTAAAAACGTACATTTTTGCAAATAATTCGCAACCACAGACAAAAAAAGACTGCCAACAAAACTGTCAGCAGTCTTCTTTATTAGAATCTAATGGCAAGATATTTGTTCAAAATGCCAAATCGGAATCTTGAACATTCACAGCCGTTTATTGTAATTTTTCCATCAGCATCTTATTGACCATGCCCGGATTTGCTTTTCCTTTGGTCGCCTTCATAATCTGGCCTACCAGGAAGCCCAGAGCCTTCTTCTTGCCAGCCTTGAAGTCCGCAATGGACTGGGGATTGGCAGCGATGACTTCATCAACCAGCTTGCCCAGTTCGCCTGCGTCGCTGACCTGCTCCAGACCTAGCTTCTTTACCAGCGCCTCAGGCGCTTCGTTTTCTTTCAGCATTTCCGCAAAGACCTGCTTGGCCAGCTTGCTGGAAAGCACGCCCTTGTCAATCAGGTTCACCAGTTCGCCCAAATGGTCCGGCGTAATTTTGAATTCCGGATCGTCAATTTCGATGCCTTCCGCGTTCAGGAAACCGGCAACATCGCCGATCAGCCAGTTGGACAGGGCTTTCAGGTTCTTCGTGGCTTTGGTACCTGCATCAAAATAATCCGCCACCTTCTTGCTGGCCACGATGATGTCCGCATTATCTTCCGGCACTTCTTCCGCCAGCAGCCGTTCCTTACGGGCAGAGGGGAGCTCCGGCAGGGTCGCCTTGATCTCGTCGATCCAGGCCTGGTCCAGATTGACCGGTACCAGGTCCGGTTCCGGGAAGTAACGGTAATCGTGGGCTTCTTCTTTGGAACGCATGGACAGGGTCACGCCGTTGGCATCGTCCCAGGTGCGGGTTTCCTGTACCACATGACCGCCGTCTTCCACGATTTCAATCTGGCGTTCCACTTCGTATTCAATGGCCCGTTCCAGCGCGCGGAAGGAGTTCAGGTTTTTAATCTCCGCACGGGTACCGAATTCCGTTGCTCCTTCCGGCATGACGGAAATGTTCGCGTCGCAGCGGAGGCTGCCTTCCTGCATCTTGCAGTCGCAGACGTCCGTGTATTCCAGAATGGCTTTCAGCTGTTCCATATAAGCGCGGGCTTCTGCCGCACTGCGCATATCCGGTTCCGAAACGATTTCGATCAGCGGAACCCCGGCGCGGTTGTAGTCTACCGCGGAAGAATCGGAGGTGCTGATGGTCAGGCCGCTGTGTACCAGCTTGCCGGCATCTTCTTCCATGTGGATACGGGTGATGCCGATGCGTTTTTTCTCGCCGTTGACCCGGATATCGATATGGCCGCCAAGGCAGATGGGTTCATCCCACTGGGAAATCTGGTAGTTTTTCGCCAGATCCGGATAGAAATAATTCTTACGGTCGAATTTATTAAATTTCTGAATGTCGCAATTCAGCGCCAGGCCGGCACGGATGGCAAACTCTACGACCCGTTTGTTCAGGACGGGCAGAGCGCCGGGCATGCCGAGGCAGACCGGGCACACGTGGGTATTCGGTTCCGCGCCGAATTCCGTAGAGCAGGAGCAGAACGCTTTGGTTTTTGTTTTTAATTCGGCATGTACTTCCAGACCGATGACAGTAATATAATTTTTCATTATTTGTTACCTCCCAAAGGCGCTACTGCTTTGTGAAATTCCGTAGCCTGTTCAAAGGTGTATGCCGCCCGCAGCAGCGTCTCTTCATCCAGCGCTTTGCCGATCAGTTGCAGGCCAACCGGCATGCCGTCTGCCAGCCCGCAGGGAATAGAAATGCCGGGCAGTCCGGCCATGTTCACCGGAATCGTAGTTACGTCCAGCATGTAAATGGCCAGCGGATCCATGGCAATTTTGCCGTCCATGGGGTAAGCCACTACCGGAGAGGTAGGCGTCAGCAGTACATCCACCTTTTGGAACGCTTCGTCAAAGTCCCTGCGGATCAGGGTGCGGACCTGCATGGCTTTTTTATAGTAAGCATCGTAATACCCGGAGCTTAATACGTAAGTTCCCAGCATGATGCGGCGTTTTACTTCGCTGCCAAAACCCTCGGTGCGGCTCAGTTTCGTCATTTCCGGAGCGCTTTTGGCGTCCTTGTTGCGATAGCCGTACCGCACGCCGTCGTAACGGGCCAGGTTGGCAGACGCTTCTGCCGGCGCGATGATATAGTACGTGATAACGGCGTATTCTGTATGAGGCAGGGAAATATCAACGATCTCCGCGCCCAGTTCTTTATATTTTTCCACCGCCAGCATGATCTGCGCTTTTACCTTCGGATCAATGCCATCGCCGAAATATTCTTTCGGCAGACCGATACGCAGGCCTTTGACGTCCTGGCGCAGGGCTTTGGTAAAGTCCGGCACATCCACCGGCAAAGAGGTGGAATCGTGGGCGTCCACGCCGCAGATTGTATTCAGTACGATTGCAGCGTCAGTTACGTCTCTTGTAATGGGCCCGATCTGATCCAGAGAAGAGGCGAACGCCACGCAGCC
>JAFTZZ010000043.1 GCA_017460905.1 Acidaminococcaceae bacterium
CCAACTTGAAAGCAGGCTGGAGGAGACGTTTAAAAATGTAGAGGAAGCAGGTTGTGTTGCCAAAACAAACGTAGATTTTGAAAAAAATGGGTAATGTGTCGATAGGGACTTTATAAATTCTCTGTTTTGACACTCATACCAATATTAAACAAAAAATAAATACTTCAAATTTTTGATGTATAGATTTTAACTGAAAGCAAAAAATTAATTTTTCAGAATGCAGCTTTCCGTTACACCAAAAAATCCGGATGGCTGGCGTAGCAGTTTTGCAAAATACGGATGAAGTCGGCGACGACGGTCCGCTTGTCGCTGGCGTGGGTGCAGAGCACGCAGGAAATGGTTTCTTTGCAGTCGAAGGGTGTCCAGGCAAATTCGTGATTGTGGTCGTTCAGGAAACCGGGCGCCAGGCAGATGCCTTTGTGGGCAGCCACGTTGGTGAGGGTAGTATCGTGGTCGTTGCTGTTAAAATGGTCCAGATGCAATTTCTGTAATACCCGCTGCTGTACGGCGCGCAGTTCCGGTTGGGAACCGCCGCCCACCATCAGCGTGCGCCCTGCCAGATCGTCAGGGCGGATGATGTCTTTTTGCGCCAGCGGATCGGTAGTTTCGCTGATGAGATAAATTTTGCTGCGGAACAAAGGATGGATTTTTATATCGGGAACGCGTTTCATATCTTCTTCCCGGGCAAAGACAATATCCTGTTCGCCCCGCAGAAAACGGTCCACGCTGTGCAGGGGAATAAATTCCGGCGTAACGGAAACCCCTTCGTGCAGGCGTTCAAATTCTTCGATGGCCTGGGGCAGAAAATAAATAGCGGAACGCAGCGGTAGGCCGATGGTCAGTCCCAGCTGGTAACGGCGGCTGTTGTTCTGTCCCTGCTCGATGGCCCGTTTCATTTCTTCCCGGATCCCCCGCAGCATGAGGCAGAACTGCTGTCCCGCCGGCGTGAGCGCCGCGCCTTTTCCGGAACGGTGGAAAATGGCGAAGCCGATTTCTTCTTCTACGGTTTTAATGTGGTAGGTCAGCGTGGGCTGGGTGATAAAAAGATTTTCCGCTGCCCGGTTAAAATTCAGGGACTGGGCCAGCTCTAAGATGCAGTCAATCTGTTTTGAGTTCATAACAATTTCCTTTTCGTTAACCTGAAGTGCGCCGCCGGCGTTATTCCCTCTTTTCCCCTTGTCGTTTCACTCTTCAAAGGGGATGTTCCTTTCAGGATACGGGCGGCGCGTTTTGCTAAATTGATAGAATTATTCTATTGATAATAGAATAATACAATTAGACTTTTTGCGCAATGATGATTTATAATAAGATAAAAAGCAAAACAAGATTTTAATGAGTGCGCAAAATAAAAAGGAGGATTTCAGCAATGACGATGGAAATTTTGGAAGCCAAAGAAGCAATCCGCGAGGTGATTGATCAGTTTGCGAATCTGGAATGCGATGTTGCGGCCCAGGCCAAATTTTTTACGGAAGATACCCACATCATGGTACATATGAACGGCCAGCTCGCGATGGATATTCATGGCGTTGCTGAAATGGTAAAGCAGTTCAGCGCGTTTACCGCAAGCGTCAAAGCGTCCCATCACATGAACGGGCAGCAGGTCATTACGGTAAACGGGGATAAGGCGCAGGACGTCCACTATTGCCGCGCCGCGCTGCTGACGGAGCAGAACGGGCAGGCGGTGATCGTGGATAATTATATCCGCTATACCGATCAGCTGGTCAGGCAGGACGGAACCTGGCGCATTGCCGAACGGGATCAGTATTTCCTTATGACAGAAACCCGTCCGGTGCAAGGCTGAAAATTGCAATAAATAAGTGAAACTTATGAAAAGGGCGCATAAATCGAATTGATTGTTGCGTCCTTTACACTTATAATAATAGAGGAGAAATTTTTGCGAAAACAACTTTCGCAGTATATTTTGGAAAAATAGAGAAATTTTTACGAATCTTTTACAGGAGGGGCACCATGAAATTATCACTGAAAAAAGTTCTTCCCTTTATTTTAACAGCGTCGTTGCTGACTGCCTGCGGCGGCGCAACGGCAAAACAGCAGCCCGCGCCGAAGCCCGCGGAAACAAAACAGGTTACAGCCGCCAAGGTTGACGGTTCCAAATATATTCCCGTAGAGCAGCGCACCGGTAAAAAATCCGTGGTGTATTTCACCCGCGACCTGAGCGCTAAAGGGCTGCAGAAAATTTATGAAAAAGTTAACCAGGATATTACCGGCAAAGTGGCAATCAAACTGCACACCGGCGAAAAGAACGGCCCGAATATCATTCCCCGCGACTGGGTCAAAGAGCTGATCGAAAAAGATATTCCCGGCGCTACGATTGTAGAAACGAACACCTATTATAACGGCGACCGCTATACTACGGAAGGTCACCGCGAAACTCTGAAAGTGAACGGTTGGACCTTCGCGCCCGTAGATATCATGGACGAAGAGGGCACGGTTATGATTCCGGTAAAGGGCGGCAAGTATTTCAAGGAAATGTCCATGGGCAGTCACGTTACCCGCTATGATTCACTCGTTACCCTTACCGACTTCAAAGGGCATACCATGGGCGGCTTCGGCGGTTCCAACAAGAACCTGGCGATCGGTATGGCGGACGGGCGCATCGGCAAAAAGATGATCCACGCCGGGGACACCGGCAGCCAGTGGGGTATCACGAAGGACGAATTCATGGAACGCATGGCGGAATCCACCAAAGCAACGGTTGACCATTTCGGCAAGCATATCACCTTTATCAATGTGCTGCGGAACATGTCCGTTGACTGCGACTGTGCCGGTACCGGCGCTGCTCCGGTCGTTACCCCGGACATCGGCATCCTGGCTTCCAAAGATATCCTGGCAGTGGACCAGGCTTCCGTCGATATGGTCTATGCGCTGCACGACGGCAAAGGCCACGATTTAATTGAACGGATGGAAAGCCGTCACGGCCTGCGCCAGCTTTCTTACATGAAAGAACTGGGCATGGGCAACGATTTATATGAAATTGTAGATTTGGATAAGTAAGGAACTGTGAAAAAATTAATTGGGCATTTTCGCGCAGGATAAATTTTCCTGTACAAGGCGGAGGAAGGAGGCGTAGCCATAGCTACGTCGACTGACGACAACGCTGTACAGGGAAATTTAGGCCAGCGAAAAGTTAAATTTATTTTTGAACAGTTCCTAAAATAAAATAACAAGTACTGGGCGTATCAAAGCGCCCAGTATTTTTTTAGGCACGGATTTTTTGCGGTTGTATATTCCAATTAACACAAGCAGCATTAATAGAAATTATCTATTAATTATAGAATAATGCAATTGGACTTTTACTGATTTTTTCTTTTATAATTATTACAGAGGAAACAAACAATTAATGTAATATAAAAAAGTAGATAATATAGTTTTAATTAAAAATGTGCGAAAAGGAGGCGGCGGCCATGGCTAATATTTTAATTGCGTATTATTCCCGCAAAGGACAGAATTATTGGAACGGCAGCATTAAAAACCTGAAAAAAGGCAATACGGAAATTGTGGCTGAAATGATCCAAAAGGCGGTCGGCGGCGATTTATTTGA
>JAFTZZ010000003.1 GCA_017460905.1 Acidaminococcaceae bacterium
GCCGCCGGCGCCGCCTAACAGATGGCCGGTCATGGATTTATTGGAGCTCATAGGTACTTTATAGGCGCGCTCGCCGAAGATCTTCTTGGCCGCAATGGTCTCATTCAGGTCATTGCGGTGGGTAGAAGTTCCGTGGGCATTGATATAGTCGATATCGTCCGGGGTCATGCCGGCATCCCTGATGGCCGCTTCCATGCAGACCGCAGGCATTTCCCCCGCGGGATCGGGAGCGGTAATATGGTAGGCGTCCGTATTCATGGCAAAACCGGCCAGTTCCGCATAAATATGCGCGCCGCGTTTCTTTGCGTGTTCCAGTTCTTCCAGTACGAGCACGCCGCCGCCTTCGCCCATGACAAACCCGCTGCGGGTCTTGTCAAAAGGACGGGAGGCCGCCTGTGGATTGTCGTTGCTGTCCGTGCAGAGGGCCTTCATGTTTTCAAAGCCGGCAATGGCAATGGGATTAACCGCCGCTTCCACACCGCCGGCGATCATCGCGTCCGCATCGCCGTACTGGATCGTACGGAACGCGTCGCCAATGCAATTGGTACCGGTCGCACAGGCCGTTACGATTGCCGTATTCGGGCCCTTCCAGCCCAAGGCAATGCCGATATGCGCAGCCGGCATGTTGGGAATTTCCATGGGAATAAAGAACGGACTGATCCGGCCCGGGCCTTTTTCCCCGTATTTCAGGGACTGTTCCAGGAACGTATGAATGCCGCCGATACCGGTGCCTACGCAAACGCCCAGACGGGTGGCGTCTTCCTGCGCCACGTCAATGCCGGCGTCTGCTACGGCCTGTTTGGCTACCGCTACCGCAAACTGCGCCACGCGGTCCATCTTGCGTCCTTCTTTTTTATCTACATACTGGGTGTAATCAAAATCCTTGACTTCCCCGGCAATTTTCGTTTTCAGTTCGGCAGTGTCAAAAGCCTTGATCAGATCAATGCCCGACTTGCCGGCAACCAGATTGTTCCAGAATGTTTCCACATCATTACCGATAGGGGTAAGTACGCCTAACCCGGTAATTACAACGCGTTTCTTCAAAATTATCACCTCATAAAAATTTAGCTGTTGATAGCTGCAACTTCTTCTTTGATGCGGCGGAAAATCTCCTTCACCGGCAGGATCTCATGAATCTTCCACATGTTGGCGCCGGTAAAGATCAGGCCCGTCTCCACATCGCCCTGCTGCGCCCTGGACAAGGCGCGGATAATGCAGAACTGGTGGGTGCAGTGCTTCAGGCAGGCATCGCAGATAATCGGTTTGGGCGCCCGTCCCTCCAGGGACAGCTGCGCAAAGGGACTGCGGATCGCACGGCCCTTGTACCCGACCGGGCTGTCAATCTGCACTACGTCTTCCCTGGTCATCCTCAGATACATTTCCTTCAGGAAGCGCGCGCCGTTAGACTCCTCGCTGGCCGCAAAACGGCTGCCCATCTGCACGCCGTTGGCGCCCAGGTTCAGCAGGTCAACGATGTCCTGTCCGCAGGTAGCGCCGCCTGCGGCAACCACAGGAATATGCACGGCCTTGACGATGTCCGGCAGGATCTCCTTGATCGACTGCTGCGTACCCAGATGACCGCCGGCTTCCGTCCCTTCCACAACGATTGCGGAAGCGCCCAGCTTTTCGGAAATCTTCGCCAGCTTCACAGACGATACGATCGGAACTACCGCCACATTATATTCCCTGCCGACGGCAAAGATGTCTCTTGAAAACCCGGCGCCTGCAACAATCAGGTCCACACCTTCCTGCGCAGCGGTAACGATTAAGTTTTTAAACGCACGGGCCGCTACCATGCAGTTAATGCCAATGATGCCCTTGCCGTTTGTCAGTTTGCGGGCAAGGCGGATTTCCGTCCTCAATTCCTGCTCTTCCATTCCGGAAGCAGCAATCAGGCCGATTCCCCCTTCATTGGCTACCGCCGCAGCCAGGCGTGCTGTTGATAATCTAATTGCCATGCCGCCCTGGATGATTGGCACCTCGGCAACTAAATTTCCTATTTTAAGCGCTGGTAATTTCAACAGATATCCCCCATTTCAGGAAACAGATTCACAAATTTCACAATACTGCTGTTCCTCTCCATAACGTTACTTATGAAAATTACAGAAACAGCTATCAGGGATGCCCTGATACAGGGCATCCCTGTACTGATCGGCATTACGCCTTTTCTTCGTCCAACATTTTAACTGCGTCAGCAACAGTACGGATCTTTTCAGCCTTTTCATCAGGAATTTCAACACCGAATTCTTCTTCGAAAGCCATGATCAGTTCAACGATATCCAAGGAGTCAGCTCCCAGATCATCAATGAACGCAGATTCCATCTTTACTTCGTCAGCGTCAACGCTCAGCTGTTCAACAGTAATATCCCTTACCTTTTCGAAAGTGCCCATCACGATTCACCTCCTCTCGCAGACCTGTATCAATGGTCAGTTTTTTACTTAACCCATAAACATACCGCCATTGACATGTAATGTCTGGCCGGTAATATAAGCAGCTTCATCCGAAACCAGGAATGCAACCGCCTTTGCAATATCCTCCGGTCCGCCTAAGCGCCCCATCGGAATATTGGCTTTCAGATTTTCCACTACTTTTTCAGGCAGTACAGCCGTCATATCGGTAGCAATAAAGCCGGGAGCCACTGCATTGACCGTGATACCCCGGGCAGCGACTTCCTTGGCCGTCGCTTTGGTAAAGCCCAGAATACCGGCTTTAGCCGCGGCATAATTGGCCTGCCCTGCATTGCCCATGGCGCCAACTACGGAGCTGATGTTGACGATGCGGCCGCTGCGGGCTTTCATCATATATTTAACAGCCGCTCTGGTACAGTTGAACACGCTTTTCAGGTTGGTGGTCAGGACGGCGTCCCAGTCAGCTTCCTTCATGCGCATCAGCAGCCCGTCGCGGGTGATACCGGCGTTATTCACCAGGATATCGATCTTGCCGAAAGCTTTTACAACTTCGTCGATCATGGCTGCGCAGGCTTCTGCGTCGGCAACGTCAGTCTTTACTAAAATCGCCTTGCGGCCCAGCGCTTCCACTTCTGCCTTTGTCTGTTCCGCCGCCGCCGTATTGCCGGCATAATTAATGGCAATATCCGCGCCGCGGGAAGCCAGCAACAGCGCAATGCTTTTGCCGATTCCGCGGGATGCCCCGGTAATCAGTGCAACTTTACCCTCTAACTGCATTTTAGCGAACCTCCTTAAAATAAGCAAGTGTTTTTTCCAAACTTGCCAAATCTTCTACGTTTAACGCATTCATAGCGCGGTCGATTTTGCGCGTAAAGCCGGTCAGGACTTTGCCGGGCCCCACCTCGACAAAGGTATCGTAACCGTCTTTAATCAGGTTGCGCATGGACATTTCCCATTTGACCGGGCTGGCTGCCTGTTTTACCAGCAGGGCGCGGATCTCGTCCGCCTTCGTTACGGGTTCCGCCGTTACATTGGCAACGATGGGGAACGCCGCGTCGCGGAATTCGATCTTGTCCAGCACTTCCTTCAGGCGTTCCGCCGCGGGTTTCATCAGCGTGCTGTGGAACGGGGCGCTGACCGGCAGCGGCACCGCCCGTTTGGCGCCGGCAGCCTTTAACGCTTCCGCAGCTTTTTCCACTGCTTTGGCAGCGCCGGCAATGACCACCTGTCCGGGACAGTTGAAGTTAACCGCCTGCACCGCTTCGCCGCATTCTTTTTCCACCGTCTGGCAGATTTCCACAATTTTATCCGGTTCCAGGCCCATGACCGCCGCCATGGCGCCTTCGCCTACGGGAACCGCTTCCTGCATGAACTGGCCGCGCTTGCAGACGGCGACCACCGCATCCTTCAGATCCATGACGCCGGCCGCCACCAGCGCGGAATATTCGCCCAGGCTGTGCCCGCCGGCAATCTCGCATTCCAGCCCATGCTCGCGCATAACAGCCAGCGCCGCCACACTGCAGGTCAGGATCGCGGGCTGCGTATTTTTCGTCAGGCGCAGGTCTTCCTCCGGCCCTTCAAAGCACAGTTTGGTAATCGAGTAACCCAGCGCTTCATCCGCCTCTTCAAACACTTTTTTCGCGC
Source organism: Acidaminococcaceae bacterium (assembly GCA_017460905.1). Taxonomy (GTDB): domain Bacteria; phylum Bacillota; class Negativicutes; order Acidaminococcales; family Acidaminococcaceae; genus Succiniclasticum. The sequence goes on from JAFTZZ010000003.1 coordinate 4,054, forward strand.
AGGCGTAATTATCGTAAAAATCCTTGCACATGCCAACCTTCTGTGACCCCTGTCCCGGGAACACAAACGCAACTTTAGCCAACGGAATCAACCTCACTTTCTTTTCAACGAAATTTCGGAAGCAGCCCTAAACAGATTACCGTTTCTGCTTCCACACAACAACTTTCTATCTGCAGAATAAACGTATTTTTTATTTAGCCCACTTCAGCAGTGCCCCGGCCCAGGTCAGCCCGGCGCCAAAGGCAACGGCAATTACATTGTCTCCTTTTTTCAGCCGTCCCGCGTCACGCGCTTCCGTCAGACAGACAGGAATGCAGGCAGCCGACATATTGCCGTGCCTGTCAATATTGATCCAGACCTTTTCCCTGTCGATTTTCAGGCGGGCCATGGCATTCTCAATAATCCGCAGGTTTGCCTGATGCGGCACCAGCAGCGCCACATCATCAATGGACAGGCCTGCTTTCTGCAGCACCTTTTTGCAGGCTGCAGGCATTTTCCGGGCCGCGAACTTGAATACATCCTGCCCGTCCATATGGATTGTGTGGTCATGGGCATCCACCGTTGCATGGGTCGCCGGGTTGCGGCTGCCGCCAGCCGGCTGGATCAGATGCTTCCCACCGGTCCCGTCCGCCCCCAGATCCAGGCTCAGGATACCATAGCCTTCCTCCACGCGGCCCAGCACCGCAGCGCCGGCCCCGTCGCCGAACAGCACGCAGGTGTTGCGGTCCGTCCAGTCGACAATACGGGAAAGCGTTTCTGCCCCCACGACCAGAACCTTTTGATACAATCCGCTTGCAATGCTCTGGCTGCCGATCCCCAGTCCATATACAAAACCGCTGCACCCGGCCGACAGGTCAAAGCAGGCGGCCTCCTTCGCGCCCAGCCTTGCCTGCAGCAGACAGGCTGTGGACGGATATTTGTAATCCGGGGTTTCCGTCGCCACAATGATGAGCTCAAGCTCTTCCGGCTTTGTGTCCGCATCCGCCAGCGCCTTTACGGCAGCCTCATAGGCCAAGTCGCTTGTGGCCTGTTCCGGGGCGGCGATGTGCCGGTTCCGGATACCCGTACGTTCTACGATCCAGGCATCCGATGTGTCTACCATTTTTTCCAGATCCTGATTGGTCAGATTCTTTTCCGGCAGGTAACTGCCGATTCCTATAATACCAGCGGCATATGTCACTGTTTATTGCTCCTCTTACTGTTACCTCAGCGTGCCGACAACCTTATCTGCCTTTGTCTGCCTGGCAATATCATCGGCAATACGGTTGCAGATATCACGCTCAACGCCGCTTACCGCAGCGCCGATCGCGTTTTTGATTGCCTTCGCCTTCGATGAACCGTGGCAGATGAAGAACGGCGCCCGTACGCCCAGCAGCAAGGCACCGCCGTATGCTTCCGGATCCAGCCGCTTCTTCAGCCCCCGCAGGGCCGGTTTGATCAGCAGGCCGCCGATTTTGGCCAGCACGCCGCCGTCCATGATCGCTTCCTTAACCATGGTCAGGATTGCCGTTGCCAGCCCTTCCGCCGTTTTTAAGACCACGTTACCCACAAAGCCGTCGCAGACCACTACGTCCACGTTGCCTTTATTGATGTCGCGGCCTTCCACGTTGCCGATAAAATTGATCAGCTTCTCCGCTTTCAGCAGCGGATACGTGGCCAGCGTCTGCTCATTGCCCTTGATTTCTTCTTCGCCGATATTCAGCAGCCCCACCCGGGGGTTCTTGATATTCAGCATCAGCTCCGCGTAAACGGAGCCCATGATCGCGTTCTGCAGCATGTGCTCCGGTTTGGCGTCCACCTTGGCGCCGCTGTCCAGCAGCACCGTCGTCCCCGTCAGGCTGGGGATCGGCGTCGCGATCGTCGGACGGCCGACGCCCCGGATACGCCCCAGATGGAACAGGGCCGCAGCTACCGCAGCGCCCGTACTGCCGGAGGACACCAGCGCATCGCACTGCTTGTTGCGCAGCAGGTCCGTCGCCACAACAATGGAAGCGTCCTTCTTCGTCTTAACGGCAATGCCGGGGTGCTCGTGCATGTCGATCACTTCCGACGCATGCTGCACCGTCAGCCGCGGATCTTTGTCCGCACCGTATTCTTTTAAGAGTTTTTTAACGGTGGCCTCATCGCCAACCAGAACCACATCGCAATTATATTCCTTCACCGCCATTACGGCGCCTAAGACCAACTCTTTCGGACCGTAATCGGTACCCATCACATCAAGCGCGATTTTCATGCCTCTTCCAGCTTCCTTTCCTGGCCAACAGCGGCGATAATGAACTTCGCCCTGAAAACTTCCGTACTCTCTCTTTTAATGACAGTCCTGATATAATACCTGTCGTCCTTGATGTTCATGACCTCAGCCTTGGCCACCAGCCGGTCGCCGGGGTACACCGGCACCTTGTATTTCACATTGCTGACAGCCGTCAGGGCAAACTCCGTATCCACCAGCGCAAGGGCCAGCGTGTCCGCCATGGCAAACATAAAATAGCCCCGGCCCACGCCGGTCTTCCCCAGCACCATCTCATTGGTAATGGTCAGCGTGGAGATAGCGGATTTATTGAGCTCCAAATCGATCAGCTCGCCCACGATATCCTTCTGATCAATCGCTTTCAGCCGCGTGCTTGCCGTACTGGCCATTACGCGGATCCGTTCCCGCAGTTCCGGTATATTTAAAGCCAGCCGGTCCAGACGGATCGTAGGCACGCTCACCTTCAGCGTCCTGGCCAGCTGTTCATCGGTCAAAAACGGATCCTTCTGAATCAGCTTCTGCAATTTTCCGTGGCGAATCAGCTTTTTAGAAGAATTCATTTTTGTCACCTCACTTTTAATACCTGGTTATAATACCTGCTTGCACCCATTATACTCTCTTTGCCGTATTTATGCAATACTCTCTGGTGAATAATATTGCAAAAAGCA
>JAFTZZ010000044.1 GCA_017460905.1 Acidaminococcaceae bacterium
AATGCCCACGGAACTTCTACCCACCGCAATGACCTGAATGAGACCATTGCGGCCAAGAAGATCTTCGGCGAGCGCGCCTATAAAGTACCTATGAGCTCCAATAAATCCATGACCGGCCATCTGTTAGGCGGCGCCGGCGGCATGGAAGCGGTTGCTACGACGCTGACCATTGTCAACGGCATTATCCCACCCACCATGAACTATCATGAAGTGGATGCGGACGAGGGTATGGACTTGGATTACGTTCCCAACGAAGCAAGAAAACAGGAGGTGCGGGCAGCCATGTCCAGCAACTTCGGCTTTGGCGGGCATAATGCGATCATCGTCATTAAAAAATACGAAGCGTGAGAAGCAGGCGAAGCGTGAACATGAGAAAAGTTACGGGACTGCCTCACTGCAGTGAAGAGCGTAAGGCACAGTTACAGGAATTATGTGACAGCCTGGGCATTCAGATCAATCAGTATGAATTGCTGAACCTGGCGCTGACACATACCTCTTTTGCCCATGAAACGGCGCATTATCCGCATAATGAGCATAATGAACGGCTGGAATTTTTGGGAGACTCCGTCCTGAGCCTGATCGTAAGCACTTATATGTATAAACATTTTCCGCATTTTGACGAGGGCAGGATGACCAAGCTGCGTGCCCAGGTGGTGTGCGAAACATCCCTGTATCAGTGCGCCAAACGCATCGGGCTGGGGAAATACCTGCGCATGGGCAACGGCGAGATTGCGTCCGGCGGCTATAAACGACCGTCCATTCTGGCAGATGCCTTTGAGGCGGTGCTGGGCGCCTATTACCTTGACCAGGGCTTTGCCGCGGCGCAGGAATACCTGCTGGGTCTGCTGGAAGAGGAGATCAATGCGGTCTGCAACGGCCTTGTGATGATGGGCGATTATAAGAGCATGCTGCAGGAACGGCTGCAGCACCGGGCGCAGTATGAGATTGCCTATGAAATGCTGAGCTTTGAAGGACCGGAACATAACCGGACCTTTACTTCCGGCGTGTTTGTCAACGGTGTGGAATACGGTACCGGCAGAGGACACACGAAGAAAGAGTCTGAACAGCAGGCGGCCCGGGAAGCGCTGGAACGGCTGAAAAGGGAAGAATTTTCTTGAATGTTTTTTGGGGTTGTAGTATAATAAATATATCGGTAAGACATAAAATTCGCATTCATCCGGAATGTTCCGGGTGAATCGTTTTTTTAGTAAAAATGCATTTTGTGGAGGAGGAGAAGCTCATGAAAAAAATGATTGCTGTAGCAGGGTCCCTGATGTTGGCAGCAGCTGTCCTGATGACGGGCTGCGGCGGCGGTGGCGGCGACAAGAAGGCTGCCGATGCCGGCAAAGAATGGAAACCCACAAAGGACGTCAAGGTCATCATCGCCTACAAGGCCGGTTCCGGTACGGATACAGGCGCCCGCCTGCTGCTGAACAATTCCAAACCGTATGTTGGCCAGACTATGGTTATCGAGAACAAGCCCGGCGCCGATGGGAAGATCGGCTGGACCGAGCTGACCAAAGCGAAACCGGACGGATATACCATCGGTTTCATCAACCTCCCTACGTATACTACACTGGCAATCCAGCCCAATGCCCCGTTTGATGATAAGAGCATCGTTCCCATCTGCAACCACCTGACCGAGACCGGCGTTGTTGTAGTTAAGAAGGACGCGAAATGGAAAACCCTGAAAGAGCTGGTAGCTGACGCACAGGCGAAACCCGGCGAACTGAAAGCTTCCACCAACGGCGTAAAAGCTTCCAACCATACGGCTGCCCAGTTGCTGGCACAGTCTGCCAAGTTCCAGTACAAGGCTGTTCCGTACGGCGGCACAGCCGATCAGCTGCTGGCGCTGCGTCAGGGCGAAGTTGATTTCTCCTGCGCCAAGGTTGCCGATATTGCCAAGCTGGTCAACGGCGACAAAGCGGAACTGCGCGTATTAGGCCTGTTTGCAGAAAAACGCGATCCGCTGCTGAAAGACGTTCCGACCCTGGGCGAACTGGGCTACTATAACAAATGGTACGGCTCTGCCCGCGCCCTGGTAGCTCCGAAGGGTACCCCCGAAAATATCATTAAATTCTACGAAACCGCTATGAAGAAGACCATGGAAGATCCGAAGGTCAAGGAAGCCCATCAGAAAGCCGGCATGGCTACCGATTACAAAGACAGCAAGGCGCTGGGCGCCCTGATCGCGGAACAGATGGATTTCTGCAAAAACGTAGTTACCAAACTGTATGATAAATAATCAGTGGTTCATTAGATTCAGATAGGGTAAAAGACAGTCCGGTTCCGGAGGTCTTTCTTCTGCCTGACAAATCATCGTAAAAACTGAGGCCGGCTGAGGCGGCTGCCTGTGGGACGGCTGCTTCAGGCCGGTTTTTATTTATGGCTGTCTGCTATTTCGATCGCGAGGTTGCTTCTTATGAAAAGAACCGATCTTTATATCTGTATCTTTATGTATCTGTTCTGCGCCTTTTTCCAGCATGAGACAGGGAAGTTCCCGGAAGGCGCCCGCCATTATCCGTATTTTGTCATCGGGCTCCTGTTTTTACTGACTACCGTCCGGCTGTGGGATATGGCGCAGCAGTATATGAAAGACCGATGTGTTGTCAATGACGTGCCGGAAACCTTTAAAGGCTTTCTGCCCAAACAGTTCTGGACCATGTTTGGGGCGTTTCTCGGCTTTTTTGTGCTGATGTACTTTTTTGGTTTTTATCTGGCGTCCCTGGTGTACATCTTGTTTTGCCTGCATTATTTCAAAATCCCCAAAAAGCATGTCGTGCTGGTGCTGATTGTCATGCTGGCCCTGACCTATTTCACGTTTGGCTGGTTCCTGAATGTGCCGCTGCCCAAAGGTGAAATACTGGGTGAATTCTTATAAGACGGGAGGCTGTTACGTATGGATGCGAATACATTAGGATTGATGGCCGCCGGTTTTGTACATGTGTTTTCCCTTATGAACATGGGCATGATGATCCTCGGTGTGACTATCGGCATCGTGGTAGGCTGTATGCCGGGCCTGTCGGCGGCAATGGGTGTGGCGCTGCTCCTGCCCCTGACCTTTGGCATGAAACCGGAGACCGGCCTGATCATGTTAGGCGCCATTTACTGCGGCGCTATTTTTGGCGGTTCCATCTCCGCTATCCTGATTCACACGCCCGGCACGCCGGCATCGGCGGCTACGGCTATTGACGGCTACCAGCTGACCCTGAAGGGTAAAGCGGGTAAAGCCTTAGGGACTGCCTGCACGGCCTCGTTCTTTGGCGGCCTGTTAAGCTGCATTTCCCTGTACTTTTTTGCGCCGGCCCTGGCCCAGCTGGCCATGAAATTCGGCAGCCCGGAATATTTCTGGCTGGCGCTGTTCGGCCTGACCATTATTGCGGGCGTTACGTCCGGTTCTATGGTCAAAGGCCTGATGTCCGGCGCCTTTGGCCTGGTACTGTCTACCATCGGCATGGATCCCATGGAAGGCGTGGAACGGTACATGTTCGGTATTGATGCCCTGTATAACGGCATCAACGTGACCTGCGCCATGATCGGCCTGTTCTCCATGTCCCAGGTATTCATACTGATTGAAAAAGCCATTAAGGAACGGGGCAACGTCATTGACTTTGAAGACTCCGTATTCCTGAAAGCAAAAGAGCTTGCGCAGATTTTCCCCCACGTGATCCGGTCCTGGCTCATCGGGAACATCATCGGTATCCTGCCCGGCGCCGGCGCTTCCATCGCCTGTTTTTTGGGGTACGATACCGCCAAGAAGTTTTCCAAACGGAAAGATGAATTCGGAAAAGGTTCCATTGAAGGCGTAGCTGCTTCGGAAGCGGCCAATAATGCCGTAACCGGCGGTTCCCTGATTCCTACGCTGACCCTGGGCATTCCCGGTGAATCGGTTACCGCTGTGTTGATGGGCGGCCTGATCATCCAGGGCCTGCAGCCCGGACCGGAGCTGTTCACCAAATATGCGGATATGACCTACACATTTTTCGCCGGTTTTGTTATCACGCAGTTTTTCATGCTGCTGATCGGTCTGGGGGGCTGCCGCCTGTTCGCGCATATCTCCCGCCTGTCCGACGCGATCCTGATCCCCTGTGTGTTCGTGCTGTGCGTGGTAGGATCCTTCGCCATCAACAACAGCTTTGTGGAAGTTGGCATCATGTTCCTGTTCGGCTTTTTCGGTTATCTGATGCGGAAGCTGGACCTGAATACGGCCGCAGTAGTCCTGGCGCTGATCCTGGGGCCCATCGGGGAACGGGGCCTGCGCCGCAGCCTGACCCTGTCCAGTAACGATATCAGCATCCTGTTCAGTACGCCGATCTGCTGGATACTGATCGCCCTGTGCATCCTGTCTTCTTTCTCGCCGCTTCTTATGAAAGTACTCAGGAAACGGAAAAAGACGGAGGAAGCCGGCTGACCTGAAAACCTTATAAAGCATATAAAAACGAGGGTAACTGAACCAAATCAGTTACCCTCGCTGTAGTTATAATCTTACTTTATCAGTCCCATTCCAGCGTGTCGCCCGGATCCACCAGGACGACTTCCGTGCCGGGCACATTCTTTTCCACATCCGCTTTGTAAGCTTCAGGGTCCTGGGCGATAACCGGCCAGGTGTTGTAGTGGATCGGGATCACCACCGGCGCTTTCAGGAAAGCGGCCGCTTTGGCTGCGTCGTGGGGATCCATGGTGAAGTTGCCGCCGATGGGGAGCAGCGCGTATTTGAACGGATCCAGTTCCTGCAGGAGCTGCATATCACCGAACAGGGAGGTATCGCCTGCAAAATAGAATTTCGCGCCGTGGAAATCGATGATGAAGCCGCAGGCATGACCGCCGGCAATACCGCTGCCGTGGAAGGCAGGGGTCAGGCGGACTTTGCCGAAGGGAAACTTGCAGGTTCCGCCAACGTGCATCGCATGGGCCTTGCAGCCGTTTTCCGCAGCCTGGCCTGCAATTTCCGCTGTGGTGATGATCAGCGCGTCGCACTGTTTTGCCAGCTCATAGGCGCAGCCCAGATGATCGCCGTGGGCGTGGCTGATAAAAATATAATCAACCTTCAGGTCTTCCATGGAAACATGGCAGGGATTGCCGTCCAGGAACGGATCGCAGATCAGGGTCTCGCCGTTGGCGGTGACGGTGAAGCAGGCGTGGTGGATAAATTTGAATTCTGCAGACATGGTGATTCCTCCTTTTAGCTTATATATGTTTGGTAAAAATATACGGTTTTTTAATTATTATATCATAAGAGGAAACAATATGTGAAAAGAAACTGTGAACGCGGATAAAACTTTACAGATAAAGCGCAAATGTCTTATAATTAATTATTAAACACGCAAATAGTGAGTCGTATTTACACAGGAGAAAATATATGGGTTTATTGAAAAAGGCAGCCTGCGCAACTGTGGCGATGATGCTGTTATGCCCTGCGCCGGGACAGGCAGCCAGGGCGTCTTCCCCTGAACAGGATAAACAGCCTGTGATTACCCTGGGGGACCGTCCGGCGGCAGAAGTGATACGGCAGAAGCAAGGCGCGCAGCCTGTTATAGAGAAAACATAAAGCGACAGTGTAAGCAAGATTACAAGCAAAAAAACTGCGCAGCCTGCAGCCGCAAAAACACAAAAACGAAACCTGAATGACGTTTATATCCTGCCGAGGGGGTATAAGGATATCACCATCAAGGGCAAAGCGCAGGCAACGAAAAAGCAGGCGGCCCGGCTGATTGCGGCGAACAATAAACAGATGGGGATCGGCTGCAGTATCGGCGAGATTGTGGATCTGTACTGGGAAGAAGCGGGACGGGAAGGCATCCGTCCGGACATGGCATTAAGCCAGGCGCTGGTGGAAACCGGTTATTTTAACTTCGGCGGCAGCGTGGAACCCTGGCAGCATAATTTTTGCGGGCTGGGCACCATCGGCAGCGGCGTGCAGGGAGCTGCTTTCAAAACGCCGCAGGAGGGTGTGCGTGCCCATATCCAGCATCTGATGGCGTACGTGTCCCATGACCGTCCGAAGACCAAACTGATCGATCCGCGTTATGACAGGGCCCACAATCTGCGTCTGGAAAAAGGGCTGATCACCAAATGGTCCGGCCTGAACTGGACCTGGGCTATGGGCGGCGAATACGCGGAAAAGATCATCAACACCCATCAGCTCATGCTGCGCTGCGAGGATACAGAACCCGACGGCATGTGGAAGGATTACAAAAAGCAGCAGAAGGAACTGGAAAAGCTGTACGAAAAAAAGATGAAGGAACGGGAAGAGGCGGAGAAGAAATACCGGAACCGCAATAAAGGCAAAACCCACAATGAACAAAAGCCGGTTTTGAAGGACAACGAAAAAGCCGGAATGAAAAAATAATAGTGCGCGGCGCTTTCAGGCGCTGCACAATACGGAGGCCAATCGTTACATTATGCATATCGTTTTATACCAGCCGGAGATTCCGGCCAATACCGGCAATGTGGTGCGGCTGTGCGCGGTGACCGGCTGCCATCTGCATCTGATCCGTCCGCTGGGCTTTTCAACCGACGACCGGCAGCTGAAGCGGGCCGGGCTGGACTACTGGCATTTGCTGGAGATTGATTACTGGGACGACATCCGCGAGCTGTTTGAAACATATAAAGAGAACCCGAAATACTTCCTGACCAGCAAGGCGGAGAAAGGCTACACGCAGGTACAGTACGATCCGGAAAGCCTGCTGGTGTTTGGCAGGGAAACCTCGGGACTGCCGGACTGGATCCACGAA
>JAFTZZ010000045.1 GCA_017460905.1 Acidaminococcaceae bacterium
CTTCATCTAACGCGGGATCATGAAGTATTTTCATTTTTATCCTCTTCTTTCACATTATATTCTGCTCATTTAGAACCAGTTTTATAAGCAACATTCAACAATCAACATTCAACGCTTTTTAAATTCGGCGGCTGCCTGCAGCAACGCCTCCGCATTTTCCTGCGCTGCTTTCGTGACATGCTCGCCGGCGGTCATACGCACCAGCTCCCGGATACGCCCGTCATGCGCTAACACAGACAGACGGGTAACGGTGCGGCCTCCTTCCGTTTCCTTCTGAATCCGGATATGCCGGTCGGCAAATGCCGCAATCTGGGCCAGATGGGTAATGCACAGCACCTGCCCCTGCCGGGAAATCAGCGCGATTTTTTCCGCCATTTTCTGGGCCGTTACGCCGCCTACGCCGGTATCGACTTCGTCAAACACCATGGTGCTCACGCCGCTGATGCCGATCAGAACGGTTTTCAGCGCCAGCGCCAAACGGCTCAGTTCGCCGCCGGAAGCAACCTGGGATAAAGGCTGCAGCGGTTCCCCCGCATTCGCTGAAAACAGGAATTCCATCCGGTCTTTGCCGTCTGCCGTATACTCTTCCTTTTCAGCAAAGCCAATCTGAAAATCCCCGTCCGGCATGGCCAGATCATGAATATGCCGTTTCACTTCGCCGCAAAGCAGCTCCGCATTTTTCCGGCGCAGCGCGGTAAGCTCTTTCGCCTTTTTCCTCAGTACGTCAGTCATGCCCGCCAGTTCTTTTCCGGCTTTCACGATCCGGTTATCCAGATCCTGCAGGAGCGCATACTGTTCCTTCGCCTGCTCCAGGTACTGCAGTACCGTTTCTTCCCCGGTTCCGTACTTGCGCTGCAGACGGTACAGCAGGTCAAGCCGTTCCTGGACCTCCGTCATACGTGACTGGTCGTAATTCTGGTTATCCACATAATCCTGCAACTGGCTGCAAGCGTCATCCGCCGCGATCCAGGCGCTTTCAATCCCATCGGATACAGCCTGCAGCCGGGCATCATAGCGTAATGCAACGGCAATCTGTTCCTTAATCTCCGCCAGGCGCGCCAGCGCGCCGTCTTCCTGTTCCAGCCCTGCATAGGCTTGCTGCAGCGCATTCATAATTTTTCCGCTGTTCTGCAGCAGCTTCGCCTCGTCCTTCAGGGCAGCCTCTTCTCCTGCACGGATGTCCGCCTCCCCAATCTCCTGTATCTCCCAGGACAGACGGTCCATCAGGCGTTCCCGCTGGCTTCCCTTCTCTTCAAGCTGAACCAGATACTGTTTTGCTGCCTCATAATTTTGAAATGCTTCACGGTATTCCGCAAGCAGTTTTTCAGCGTTCTTTCCGCCAAAAGCATCGGTAAAAAGCTGCGGCGCTTTTGCCTGCAGCAGCGCCTGGTTCTCATGCTGTCCGTGAATATCCACCAGCATGGCGGCAAACTGTTTCAGCACCGCCAGCGGGACCTGGACGCCGTTCACGCTGCTCTGGCTTTTTCCTGCCGCAGTGACCTTCCGTTTTAAAAACAGGAAATCTTCCGCCTCAATCCCCTGTTCACGCAGCAACGCCGTAATTCTTTCATCCGCAGTATCAAACACCGCCTGGACCCAGAACGCATCGCTGCCGGAACGGACAAAGCCGGAAGAAGCCCTGCCACCCAATACAATGCTGAACGCATCGATCAGGATAGATTTACCGGCGCCTGTTTCGCCGGTAAAAATAGTAAACCCATCAGAAAATTCCACTTTCGCGTCTTCAATCAGGGCGAAATTATGCACATGCAACGATTGCAGCATCCTTTATCACCCTTTACCCGCAACTGCCTGCTTACTTTCTTCTATTACAGTCCGGCCCCGCTGTTTACCGGTTTTTCTTTTGCCTGTGCTCTTTTTCGCGGGCTTGCGCCGGTACACCCTGGTTTCCGCCACATCGTCTTCTTCCCGCCACTGGAAATACGAGGCAAATTCCTCTGCGAACTCCGGTTTCTCGATTGCTACAAAAATTGTATCATCGCCTGCCACAGTTCCCATAACGCCCAGCCACTTCATGCTGTCAATGGCATACGCAACGCCCTGCGCCGTTCCCGGCAGGGTATGCAGCACCACCAGATTACCGCCGGTACGCACCGTGATCACCGAATTGCGGATCAGCTGTTCCAGCTGTTCCGAAGACATCATATGGTTCCGCTCCTTCGGAAACGCATACCGGTAGCCCCCGCGCAAATCGGAAACCTTTACCAGCATCAGTTCTTTAATATCACGGGAAACGGTAGCCTGTGTAACCGTGATCCCGCTTTCCTGCAAGGCCTGTGCCAGATCCTCCTGTGTTTCAATATTCCTGGTTTCCACCAGGTCGCGGATAATCTGATGTCGTTCTTTCTTTTTCATGATAATCCCCCTCATACACCCCGGATTAATTTTTCCTGCCAGGTTTCGTAATAGCTGCGGTCTATCAGGCGAATCAAACGCATCACCTTACGGCTTTTCGTAATTTTAACCGTATCGTGCTGCCCTATCTCACTGACCGGGATACCGTCAGCGGAAAGCATCATGGCATGCATATTAGTTGGCAAAAGGCGTATGCTGACTTCTTCCGTTGCCGGAATCACCAAAGGACGTGTCGATAACGAATGGGCACAGATCGGTGTAATGATCATCACTTCCATCTCCGGCTGCACCAGAGGTCCGCCGGCAGAAAGGGAATACGCCGTTGATCCGGTCGCCGTTGAAACGATCAGTCCGTCTGCCGCATACCGTCCGGAAGGTTTACCGTTTATATACAGCTCCATATGATTGGTCGTAGACAGACTGCCTCTGGCTGCTATGAATTCGTTAATTGCAATATCACTTTTTACCTTTTTACTGTCTGCTGAAGAAAACAGGCCCGCCTGCAAAAGACAGCGTTTCTCCATAGCGTAATTCTGATCGGCCAGCATCCGAAACGCTTTTTCCATACCTTCAAACTCAACTTCCGCCAGAAATCCCAGATGACCGAAGTTCACCCCGAAAACCGGCACGTTAACTTTCACCATTTCCCGCGCCATGCGGAGAAAGGTGCCGTCCCCGCCCAGGGATACCGCCGCATCCAGTGCGGACTCCTTGCCGTCAAATGCTTCCAAGCGGTATTCCTCTGCCAACTCGCCCGGTACAACGGGGCATATATTATGTTTGCGGCAAAGCGCCAGAATGGCGTCAAAATGTACTCTGACCTTTGCAATATTCATATTGGGAAAAATTCCCAGCCGTATTTCTTTAGCCATGCTTACACCTTTCACCTGTCCAGATTTTTGTGGGACTGTTCAACCAGCAATTCTATGTCCGGATTTTCTGTTTCCGTTTCTGTACCTGTTGTCAGGTACAACAGATACTCTATATTTCCTTCCGGTCCTTTCACCGGGGAAAAATCCAGTCCGCCGATGCCAAAGCCTTCTGCTCTGGCGAACGCAATGACCCTTGCAATCACTTCTTTATGAATCGCAGGATCGCGGACAACACCTTTTTTACCAACCTTCTCTTTACCTGCTTCAAACTGTGGCTTGACCAGAGCAAGCACAAAACCGCCCGGTTTCAGTATCTTTTTGACTGCCGGCAGAATTTTATCCAGCGAAATAAAAGCAACATCGATGGATGCCCCTTCAACAGGTTCCGGCAGGCTCGCTTCATCCAGCGCCCGTGCGTTCGTCCGTTCCATGTTGACGACCCGGGGATCGTTGCGCAGCTTCCATGCCAGCTGCCCATACCCGACATCGATTGCATAAACCTTTACGGCGCCGTTTTGCAGGGCGCAATCCGTGAATCCGCCGGTCGACGCGCCAATATCGGCCATTACCCTTCCTTTTACAGAGATGGGAAACACCTGCAGGGCTTTCTCCAGCTTCAGCCCGCCCCGGCTGACATACCGCAGCTGCTCTCCCAAAAGACGGATTACGGCATCTTCTTTCACAGCCGTTCCCGGTTTGTCTATTTTCTGCTCATCGACCAGAACCTGTCCGGCCATAATTGCCGCCTGGGCTTTGGCCCGGCTTTCAAAGAGCCCTTTATCTGTCAGATAAGCGTCTAATCTGATCTTTTTCTTCTTTTCCATTATGCATTTCCCAACCAGACTGCGATACGGTCAGCCATCAATTCCGGTGTAAGCCCGATATCCCGCATCAGCAGCTTTCTGTCGCCCTGTGATATAAACTCATCCGGGATACCCAGATTTAAAACTGCGGTCTCTTTCAGCAGCGCATGCCGGTTCAGCGTCTCCATCACTGCTTCACCGACGCCGCCAATGACCGCGCCTTCTTCCATGGTCACGACTGCATGTGTGGCACGCGCATCTGCCAAAAGCATTTCTTCGTCCAGCGGCTTGGCAAAACGCATATTCACTACACCGGCAGAAATGCCTTTTTCTTTCAGCAGATCCGCTGTTTGTTCCGCTTCGGAAACCATACTGCCGATAGCCCAGATGGAGATATCCGTTCCTGTCAGCAGCTTTTCTGCCTTCCCAATCGGCACAGCATGCAGCGGTTCACTGCAATCTGCGCCAACGCCGCTGCCTCTGGGATAGCGGAGGGAAATCGGCCCCTGGTCGTACTCCATGGCAGTCAGCAGCACATGCCGCAGCTCATTTTCATCTTTTGGCGCCATGATCGCCATATTCGGCATGGGCAGCAGGTATGCGTAATCGAACACGCCATGATGGGTATACCCGTCATCGCCTACCAGGCCGCCCGGTCCATGCACAGCTTTACCGGCAGCTTCTGCATGCAGACGTCATGGAGGACCTGGTCATAGGCCCGCTGCATAAATGTGGAATAAATCGCTGCCACCGGTTTGATTCCCTGGGTCGCCAGCCCGGCTGCAAAGGTCACCGCATGCTGTTCCGCAATGCCTACATCAAAAAAG
>JAFTZZ010000046.1 GCA_017460905.1 Acidaminococcaceae bacterium
CGGGCTGCATGCCCTGCTGCGGATAGCCCTGCTGTTGGAAACCCTGTTGCGGATAGCCCTGCTGTTGGAAACCCTGTTGCGGATAGCCTTGCTGCATTCCCTGTCCCGGATACATCTGCTGTTGCTGCATACCTTGCTGCGGGTATCCCTGCTGCATGCCTTGCCCCGGATACATCTGCTGCTGCATGCCCTGCTGCGGGTATCCCTGCTGTGGGTACATCTGCTGCATGCCTTGCTGCGGGTATCCCTGCTGCGGATAGCCTTGCTGCATTCCCTGTCCCGGATACATCTGCTGTTGCTGCATCCCTTGCTGCATGGCTCCCATGCCGGCAACACCGGCTACCGTTCCCATGCCGTTGCCCATGGTTCCCATGCCCGCATTCGGAATCGCTGCGTTAGGATCGCGCAGCCGCAGCAGTGAAACGCGGATATCTTCTGCAATAGCCATATTTTTCTGGTATTCCGGAGGATACATATTGACGCCTGCATTGTTCCCTGCCATACCGGCCTGCAACCCGTTGATCACCGCGCCTAAAATCCCGGCAGCCGTAGAATTCATGTTCATGTTCATATTCATATTTCCACCGGCAGAATACGAATTCCGGATTCCGGCAAAGCCGCCCATGCCCCTTGCCTGGAGATAGTCGTACCGGATCCAGACGCTGCTGTTGTTTACTTTAAAACGCATGCGGTTAAAATACGGATGGCTTACATCAATGATTACATAAAAATCATACGAGAAATCATAACGGGGCGGAGTGTACGAGATGCTCCGTCCGTTCTCGTCCTTGGTGCGCAGTTCGTGCTTGCTTTCATTAACGTCGACTGTCACGTTGGTGATAGCGGCAGCGTCCACTACGTCCGGGTTTGCGTCCTGCAGGTTGTTGCTGGACGATACCATGAACTTCCGATTCATTTCATCCAGATAAACGCGGGTGTGCTCGCCGATTGTCCGTGTTGCGCGGAACTGAGCTACCGCCTGCCGGTTCTGTTCGCGATACTGCAGCTGCTCCTGAATCTGTTGCGGGGTTGAATTCTTACGCGTTTCCGTCGGGAACCAGGGAGACAGCTTATCCGCGCATTTGTTGCACAGATTGCCGTCGCCTGCCAGCTCTTTGCGTTCCAACATTCCCATTTCGGCGCCACAGATAGAGCATACTTTCTTTTTCATCAATCCATCGAAGAATCCCATGTTTGACCTCCTTTTAGTTACAATTTAGATTCATATCCTAAAATAATATCCTGCTAATTTTTACTGTTTTCCTTTCTTTATAAATAATTATATGAAATCTGGATACGGCTGTCAAAATATATTTCAACAGATTATGAAATTTTATGTTATGTTGGATTTTTTAATTCCGGAAATGATATAATAATACTATTATAAATGAAAAACCATAAACGCAAATCTACGAAAGGAGTCCTTCCCTTTGAAAATATATAACCTGAAATGCCCGAACTGCGGCGCGACATTATCAACCGATGTAAAAAACAAAGCCGCGAAATGCGACTACTGCGGCAACGTATTTATCATCAGCGAAGACAGCGAAAATGCGGATGAAAGCAAAAATGTCGTCGGCAAAGAAGTAGCACCAAAACCGCAAAGTCATTTATCCGAAGAGAATAATGCGCCGAATAATCCGCCAAAACGGAAAAAATCACGGACAAAGGATTACCTGATAGCTTTTACGATTATTATCGTAGGGCTTATCCTTAATTATATATTCGACAGGTAAACAGGCTTAAACGTACCCGGGACTATTTTATTCCCGGTACGTTTTTACGTGCAGACGGTTTCTCCTTGTCACATGATATAAAAAGTGCTATGATAACTTCTGTACGGTTTCAGGATATGAAAGTTCATTACTTACATTACTGTTTATGCCGCCGGCCAAAGGCGGCGGAATGGAGACTACTATGACACTTAAAAAATTTGATTTCGGTTTTGGCAATACCACCCAAAGCGTTGAACTGCCGGAAGAACATATACAGGAAGTCCTTCACGGCCGCAATGTTCCTGCAGTTGATGTAAAAAAAGCAACGCTGGAATGCATGCGCCATCCCATTGCGTCCCGTCCTTTGCAGGAGCTGGCCTCTGCCGGTGATAAAGTCTGCCTGGTGGTTGCTGACATCACCCGTATCTGGAACCGTTCCTGGGAATTTATTATCCATATCGTCAACGAACTGAACCTGGCCGGTATTCCCGACGAAGATATGTATATTGTTTTCGCTCAGGGAACCCACCGCGAACAGACGCCCGAAGAAGACATCTGTGTTGTCGGCGAAGAAGTTGCGCGCCGTATCAAAATGTACCAGCACCATTGCCAGAATCAAGAAGAACTGGTACAGGTCGGGACAACGAAACTCGGAACGCCGGTCATTATCAATAAACGCGTCGCAGCCGCCGATAAAATTATCGTAGCAGGCGGTATCACCCCGCACCTGTTTGCCGGTTACGGCGGCGGCCGGAAACTGATCCTCCCCGGTGTAGCCAGCTTTGAAACCATCCAGAAGAATCACTGCCATGCGCTGGCCGACCGCTTTGGGGACGGCATCAATCCCAAAACCCGCAACTGCATTATTGATAACAACCCGGTCAGCGATGACATGATTGAAGCCATGAATATGGTAAGGCCGGTATTTATGGTAAATTCCATCATAAACGCGGAAGGCAAAATCTGCAATATGATAGGCGGCGATCCGGATAAGGCCTGGGTCGAAGGTACAAAGATCGTCTATGAAAACCAGAAAGTTTCCATCAAAGGACGCGCTGACGTAACATTTGCCTGCGCCGGCGGCTACCCGAAGGATATTTCCCTGTATCAGGGCTGCAAGTGTTATGATCCCTCTGACGCAACCACCAAACCGGGCGGCATCATCATCGCAATCATGGAAGCCAGTGATATACAGGAACCGCCCGCCTATCTCGGCAGTTTCAAATACAAGACGGAAGAAGAAATGGAAAAAGCGCTGCGGGAATGCTTTACCATCCCGTTCTTCGTCGCGTTTAACCTGTTCTGCATGACCCACCGTTATACGATTTATCTGGTCACAAAACCTGAAAACTTTGAAGAAGTACGGAAAACCAACCAGATTCCTGTCGCCACAGTAGAAGAAGCATGGAAACTGGCAGAAGCCCAGCTCAAACAGGAAGGCAAAGAGAATTACACCATCACCATTATTCCCCATTGCGGCGCCGTGGTTCCCTTCCAGCCGGAAAAATAATCTGAGGAAAGACTGATTACATGAGTTTATGCGAATGAATCAGTGGTTCCCTAACAAGCATAAAAGCCTTTGCGTGTCGTCTGTCACAGACCTCACCAAAGGCTTTTTTATATTCCTAAAATTGATTCACACATTCACCGTTTATAATTACTACTCTTCCCGTAAAATCCGCATGGTTTCCTCGTAATCTTCCCTGGCTTCCGGGAAAAACACCGTGGTGCAATAGCAGTGCGGCATGCCCGGCGCCATTTTCAGATGGTGCCGCACCCCTGCTTTTTCCAGCATCGCATCATACGCTTCAGCCTTGGCGGAAAGCACTTCCGACGTCCCGTAATACATCCAGGTTTCCGGGAAATTGGAAAAATCCGCCCCGTCGCAGTCCTGCATCCACTGCGGAATGTCCGGATTGCCGTGGGACAGTAACGGCTGTATCGTTTTCATATACTGCGCGGAAAGCATCACGTCCTTGCTGTTCAGCGCCTGCATTTCCTGCCATTCCTTATCAGTAGATGGAATACCGCCCGGGGAGATCAGCACCAATTTCTCTGCCATCGGCAGCGGGCTTTTCTGTTCGTTCAGGTAAGCGCCTAACAGAAGCAGCAGTGCGCCCCCGGAGGAATAGCCGTACCAGCGCACATCGTCGTACTCCCGGCACATTTCAGCATACACTTCATAGAGCATACGTACACTGTCCCGGATCGTATATTCATCGC
>JAFTZZ010000047.1 GCA_017460905.1 Acidaminococcaceae bacterium
ACTTCGCGGGGATACACATTCTCACCGCTGCTGATAATCATATCCTTCAGCCGGTCAACGATAAAGATGCTGCCTTCTTCATCGCGATAGGCCAGATCCTCCGTATGCAACCAGCCGCCACGCAGCGTCCACGCCGTTTCCTTCGGCCGGTTCCAGTAACCCAGCATCACATTGGGACCCTGCACGCACAGCTCTCCCACTGCGCCCACAGGCACTTCGTTAAAGTCTTCGTCCGCCAGTTTCACCTGTACGTTGGGAATCGGCAGGCCGATGGAACCCTGCTTGGTTTTACCGACACGGTTGAAGGTCGTAACCGGCGTTGCCTCGGACAAACCGTAGCCTTCCTGCACATGCTGCCCGAATTTTTTTGCAAAGGCATCGTACAAAACGCGGGGCAGCGGAGCGCCGCCGCTGACAAAATAACGGAAACGCGCCAGATCCTCCGGCTCTGCCCCCTTGACGAAAAGCTGGAACATGGTGGGTACGCCGACAAATGTGTTAATATCATATTTTTTGATCAGCTTCATGGCATCGCCGAACTGGTATGTCTCCTGCACCACCTGGGTCGTGCCCTTATACAGGTTCGTGCAGACGGTGCAGATCCAGCCAAAGCAGTGATACATGGGCAGCACGCACAGCGTGATGTCATCCTCGCTGACATTAACGATCGACATGTAATCCTGCGTATTGTGCACGATATTCCGCTGGCTCAGCATAGCCCCCTTCGGCCGTCCGGTGGTGCCGGACGTATAAATGATCGCCGCAGGATCCGTCTCCTGCATTTCAGGTTCCGCAAATGCAGCGCCGGCCGGCGGCACCATCTCTTCAAAGGTAAACTGCTTTAACGCTTTTTCCCAGCCCAAATCCAGCAGGGCCTGCCCCACATCCAGCTTATTTCTGGTAATCAGAATCTCCATTTCCGTATCCTGGACGATGTACGCAACCTCCGGCGCAATGAGCTGGAAGTTGAACGGCACCACGATGGCACCGGCTTTGACAACGGCAAAATACGCCGCCACAAAGTCCGGGGAATTTTTGCTGAAAAGACCGACGCGGTCGCCTTTTTTTACGCCCTGGGACTGCAAAAAAATGGCCCAGTCGTTTATCTTTTTTCGGAATTCGCCGTAGGTTGTGTACTGGTCTTTAAAGATAAACGCGGTTTTATCTGCGGGATGCTTTTGAATAATATCGTTGAGTAACATAATTACCTCTTTCTCCTGTCTCTGTAAGTGGAGTTTAACTGGCCGGAACGGTACCATTACAAATTCAGATTTATATCTCTTTTATTTTACCGAAAATCCGGGTTCCTGTAAACCTCGCGCCCGTCCACAAAGGTACGGCAAATCGTGAAATCTTCGTTAAATATGGCAAGGTCCGCCGCAGCCCCCGGACTCAGGCTGCCGATCTTTTCAAACAGCCCCAGCTCCTGGGCCTGGTTTTCCGTTACCATGCGAACCACTTCCGGCACAGAAGCGCCGGTATTTTTCCGGAAATAGGCCATGGCCCGGTCCATGGTCACGACGCTGCCCGCCAGCGTGCCATCCGCCAGCCGCGCCGCGCCGTCTTTTACGAGCACTGTCTGCCCGCCCAGCTCGGAAATCCCGTCCGGCAGCCCGCAGGCACGCATGGAATCGGTAATCAGCTCCAGTTCCGCTGCGCCTTTACTTCGGTAAAACAGCCGTTGTACGGCAGGATGAACGTGCAGATTGTCCGCAATCAGCTCGCAGGTCACGCCGCTGTCCAGCGCCGCGCCTACAAGGCCCGGTTTCCGGTGATGCAGCCCGGTCATGGCATTGCACACATGAGTCACATGGGAAGCGCCGGTTTCGATCGCCTGCAGCGCCTCTTCATAACCGGCGGCGCTGTGCCCCAGTGAAACCACAATTTTATGCGCGCGGCACTGCGCGACAAAATTTTCCATCTGTTCCCGCGCCAGCGTTTCCGGCGCCAGCACAGCAATTTTAATCACATCGGCAAAATCCCTGATCAGCTCAAAATCCGCCGCTGCAATGTATTCTTCCTTCTGCGCGCCCTTGTACGCGCTGCTGATGAACGGGCCTTCCAGATAGGCTCCCAGCACTTTGGCGCCCGGCAGACGGTTGGCATCTTCTTTTTGCAAACCACCTTTTTCTTCCCGGCGGCGCGCCATTACCGTCATGGATTCCCGTATCCGCGTCAGCGCCTTATATACCGCCGGCAAATCGCAGGTCATCGTTGTCGGCAGGAACGCGGTCACGCCTGTCTTCGCCAGAAATTCGCTCATGACCGACAGCGTATCCTCTTTCGCATCCATGGTATCCGCACCGGCGCAGCCGTGAATATGCAGATTGAGGAAACCCGGTGAAACATACGCGCCCTGCGCATCTGTCAGCGCCAGCGGCTCCCCTTTCCAAGCCTTTTCGTTTTCCCACGCGGCGTCCAATGTTTCACGTGAAACGATGCCGATAATCTTTTTATCAAACAAAAGGGCGCACCCGTCCAGTATTTTGTTGCTTAAAACCAGCCGTCCGTTGACGATTGCCTGTACCATCTTTTTCTCCCGTTCGAATCGTTACCTGAAATCCCTGCGGATATTTCAATTCTGCGTAACCACCGTTTCGGTCACGCATAATGTATCGTTTTATTTTTCATTATATTATATAACAGATACTCGCCTGCCGTAAATTGTTTTTGAGGATACAATGAAGCAAATTTTTATGCATCGCCGCCATACAGTGAATATTCCTGCTTCAGACCGGATGCGATATACTTTATATACCTGAGCCAACTAATCCTGTTCCGACTCCGTATCAAAATTATTTTGTATACATGAACTTTTGATATATACATTTACTTCTTTTAGTGCTATCATATGATATATAAAATAATATTCGTATTATAATAAACCGTATTTTCTGAAACATATCATTTCCTGAACACAAAGGAGAACTTGCCTGTCATGAAAACACTGATTCAAAACGGCCTGCTGATCGATCCCCGCAACCAGGTCCAAGCAAAACTGAACCTGCTGCTGGAAAACGGCCGGGTCGTTTCCGTAACCAGGGACATCCCGCCGGCGGACCGCAGCATCGACGCCGCAGGAATGACTGTATCGCCCGGGTTTATCGACATCCACATGCACGAAGATTTTGTAGGGGCAGACGGACATCTGGAGGATGACGATCAAAAAGCAATTTTCAAATGCATGCTGCGCATGGGCGTCACTACCGTACTGGGCGGTGAATGCGGCATTAACCGGTACGATCCGGCGCAGTATCTGGACATTGTGGACAGGGACGGCGCAGCGGTCAATGTAGCCCTGCTGGCCGGTCACGCCTTTATCCGCGAAGCCTGCGGACATACAGATAAATATACCCCGGCAACGGAGGAAGAACTGGCAGCCATGGCGCGCATGCTCGACGAAGAGCTAGACGCAGGCTGCTTTGGTATTTCTTACGGCATCCGCTACACGCCCGGTCTCAACCGGCGGGAACTGCTGGAGACAGCCCGCGCCTGCGTATCCAGGAAAAAAATGATCGCTGCCCATGTACGGGATGACGCTGCCGAAATCTTTGCCGCAGGCCGCGAATTTCTGGACGCAGCCCGTGAACTGAAACTGCCGGCGCAATTTTCCCATATCGGTTCCATGGCAGGCTTCGGCCAGATGGAAGACTTCCTGGCTTTTATCGCCGAATACCGTATGAACGGCTTGGACGTTTCCTGCGACTGCTATCCCTATTACGCCTTTTCCACCGCCATCGGCGCCACGACCTATGACGACGGATGGATGGAACGCTATCACTGCGATTACGGTGTAATCGAAATCTGCGAAGGAAAATATAAGGGACAGCGCTGCACGAAGGAAATTTTTGAAGAGGAACGGCGGGATCACCCGGAACATCTCACCGTCTGCTATGTCATGAAAGAACAAGATGTTGACATGGCCCTGCAATCGCCCAACGTCATGCTGGGCAGCGACGGTATCATGAACAACGGGCAGGGACACCCCCGCGCAGCAGGCTCGTTCCCCCGGCTGTTTTCCGAATTTGTCCGCAAAGGAAAGCTTTCCCTCTATGAAGCCGTACGGATGTGCACCGCCATGCCTGCAGAGAGGCTGGGCCTGAAAAATAAAGGCAGCCTGCAGGCCGGCGCCGACGCGGACATCGTAATCTTTAACCCGGATACGATTGCCGACCGGGCAACCTTTGCCGAACCGGCCCTTCCGCCGGTCGGGATCGCCTGCGTATTGATCAACGGTGAAATCGCCATGCAGCATGGCGAAATCATAAACGGCCGCCTTGGAAAAGCGGTACGAAAAATTTAATTTACAAAAGAGGTGCTTTATCATGCAATTCGGATTTTTATCTGTCGTACCCCCGCTGGTAACAATCATCCTGGCGTTGGTACTGAAAAATGTGTTTGTGGCATTGCTGGTAGGTATTTTCCTGGCGAATTTCATTCTCACCGGCGGCTTCTTCGTCGGCCTGAACGCCGCGTTTTACAGCATCGTCAAAACCTTTGCCGGAAACTCCAACACCATCGTAATCATGTCCATGTTCCTGATCGGCGCCATGCTGTACCTGATCGAGCGGTCCGGCGGCATTGAGGGCTTTGTCGATATCATGGTGCGGAAAAAGGGCATTATCAAAACCTCCCGCGCCGCCAAATTTTTCACCTGGCTGCTGGGCGTCGTCATCTTTACCTCCGGTTCGCTGAGCTGCATGGTAACCGGCTCCGTTGCCCGTCCCCTGAACGACAGCATGAAGGTCCCTCATGAAAAAGCGGCCTTCCTGGTCCACACCACGTCTACGCCCTGGTGCGTCCTGCTGCCCTTAAGCGGCTGGCTGGGCGCCATGACCGGCTACCTCACCAGCGGCGGCGTGCCAAAGGATGAAGCCATCACCGTATTATTCCAGTCCATCCCCTTCAACTTCTACTGCATCATCGCCGTCGTCTTCGCGCTGGTATCCTGCTTCGCGCCGGTTGATTTCGGACCCATGCGGAAAGCGGAACAGCGGGCGGCAGCCACCGGTGAGCTGGACGATCCGGCCTCCAAGGTGAACGCTGAAAAAGAAACCGTAAAGGAAATCGCCAGCGGCGCCAAGCCCCGCGCACTGAACATGATCGTGCCCACGCTGGTCATGATTGCCGTCATCCTGGCAACACTGGTGGTTACCGGCAAAGGCGACCCGACAAAAGGGGCCGGCATGCAGGCCCTGTTATGGGGCTGCATCATGGCAGTCGCGTCCATTTCCCTGCTGTGCCTTGCGGAAAAAGTATTTACGTTAAGCCAGCTGACCAACGAAATTATCAAAGGCATGGGAACCATGCTTTCCATCGCACTGGTGTTGACGCTGGCGCTGACCATGGGACCGCTGGTAAAACAACTGGATACAGGCCACTACCTGAGCTCTGTTTTTATGCAATTCCTGAGTCCGGGCATGCTGCCCATGCTGACCTTTATCATCGCCTGCATCCTTTCCTTTGCTACCGGCACTTCCATGGGAACCATGGCGATTATGGGCGTCATCGCCCTGCCCATGGCAATCCAGATGGGCGTAAGCATCCCGCTGACCGCAGGCGCTATGTTTGGCGGTTCCATTTTCGGCGACCACGCCTCCCCCATATCGGATACGACTATTATGTCCTGTGCCACCACCGGCTGCGAAATCATGGACCATATTAAAACCCAGATGCCCTACGTGCTGGGCTTTGCTTTTGTCTCTCTGATTTTATATGCCGTCATGGGCTTTGTAATGTAAATGAGGAAACCGTTATGCTGATCCGTACTGCAACCCCGGACGACCTGGACGCAATCGCCGCCATCGAAGCAGCCTGTTTTCCCGCCGCGGAAGCCGCTTCCAGAGAAGCGCTTGCGCAACGGCTCTCGCATTACAGCAACCACTTCTGGCTGCTGTCGGAAGACGGGCAGATCACTGCCTTTATTGACGGCTTCACCACCGATGAGCCTGACCTGACAGACGAAATGTTCGCAAACGCAGAGCTGCACGACGAGCAGGGAAAATGGCAGATGATCTTCGGGGTCAACACGCTCCCCGCTTACCGGAAACAGGGCCGCGCAGGCCTGCTGCTGCAGCGCGTCATCGCTGACGCAAAATTGCAGGGGCGAAACGGCGTCGTGCTGACCTGTAAGGAAAAACTGCTGCACTATTACGCCCGCTTCGGTTTTACCGACGAAGGCGCAAGCACGTCCCAGCACGGCGGCGCGGCATGGCACCAGATGCGGCTGACGTTTTAAACGGAAAACGCCGGTTAAATTAATCTTTCATCACAGAAATTAAAGAAAATGCCAATGTTAAAAACACCGGACAGCATAACCGTACCTGTCCGGTGTTTTGCATATGATTATTATGTTTTGCGTGCTGCACTTTTGCAACTCGCTTTTTTTGATGTTCCACATTGCAGCGCAGCCTCACCGGGCTGCGTCTTCCCGGCAAGGCTGCGTCAGGCAAAGGAGTATAAAGGAGTTTTACAAAAAACTGAGAGTTACATGTTAATAATTGTTGCTGCCCGGGATTCGGTCCCGGTTTTTAATTGTTGATCCCAAACAGCAGTTCCCCGTAGGTCGGGTATGGCAGGTAGTCCTGTCCCAGCAGGGCTTCTACCGCGTCGCCGCTGTGCCGCAGCGTTTCCATGGCGGCCAGCACTTTTTCGTGGTATACGGTTCCGGCTTTCTTCTGGTCGGCGATTTTTTCCGCTTTTGCCAGTTCTTTAGCCAGCGCTTCGCCGTCTTTATACATAACCGCAGTCGCTTCCTGCAGTTTTTTCAGGAAAACTACGTCCGGCTTCATGCCCAGCGCTTTCGTATTCAGCGCCGCGGTGCTCAGGTCCTTCAGGTATTTTTCCGCGGCCGGCAGCAGGTCTTTATGCAGCATGTCCAGCATGGTCAGCGCTTCAATGTTCAGCGTCTTGTTGTATAATTCGTACTGGATCTCGCAGCGTGACAGCACTTCCGTTTTGGTGAAGATGCCATGCTTCACCACCAGGTCCACATTCTTTTTGGTGCCCATGCAGGCCAGCGCTTCCGGCGTCGATTTATTGTTGGAGAGACCGCGCTTTTTCGCTTCTTCTACCCATTCGTCGGTGTAACCGTTGCCGTTAAAAATAATCCGTTTGTGTTCCAGATAAATTTCTTTCACCAGTTCTTTTATGGCTTTGTCCAGGTCCGCGGGGGCGGTTCCTTCCAGCTTGTCCGCTACCCATTCCAGTTCTTCCGTAACGATGGTGTTCAGGTAGGTGTTGGTGCAGGCGAGGCTTGCCTGGGAACCCACCATGCGGAATTCAAATTTGTTACCGGTAAAGGCAAAGGGCGAGGTACGGTTGCGGTCGGTGTTGTCCTTGCTTACGGCAGCGATGGTGTTGCCGCTGAGTTTCATCTGGATGCTGCCATGGGTTTTGTATTCTTTGCCTGCCGCAATGGCTTCCAGCACGCCGGTCAGCTCGGTTCCCAAAAAGATGCTGACAATGGCGGGCGGCGCTTCGTTGGCGCCCAGCCGGTGATCGTTACCGGCGCTGGCTACGGTGCCCCGCAGCACATCCTGATATTCGTCCACCCCTTTGATGATGGCTGCCAAAAACAGCAGGAACTGGTTGTTATGGTAAATGTCATCGCCCGGGTCCAGCAGGTTTTTGCCTTCCAGCGTGGAAAGGGACCAGTTGTTATGCTTGCCGCTGCCGTTTACGCCGTCGAAGGGCTTTTCGTGCAGCAGGCAGACCATGTTATGTTTTAGTGCGATGCGTTTCATGTATTCCATGGTCAGCTGGTTGTCATCGCAGGCCAGATTGACAGTCGTATAAACCGGCGCCAGCTCATGCTGCGCGGGCGCCACTTCGTTATGCTCCGTTTTGGCGGGGATGCCCAGCTTCCACAATTCTTCATCCAGCTCTGCCATAAAGGCTTTGACCCGCGGTTTGATGACACCGAAGTAATGGTCTTCCATTTCCTGCCCTTTCGGCGGTTTGCAGCCAAACAGGGTACGGCCGGTGTAGACCAGGTCTTTCCGTTTTTCCCACATGGCCTTGTCCACCAGGAAATATTCCTGCTCCGGCCCCAGGTTGGCAATAACCTTTTCCGTAGGCATGCCCAGGATATCCAGCACCCGTTTCGCCGCTTTGTTCAGCACGCCGATGGAGCGCAGCAGCGGGGTCTTTTTATCCAGAATATCCCCGGTGTAGGAACAGAATGCCGTAGGAATATATAAACAGTCGTCTTTGATAAACGCGTTGCTGGTCGGATCCCAGGCGGTATAGCCCCGGGCTTCGAAAGTCGCCCGCAGCCCGCCGGACGGAAAGCTGGATGCATCCGGTTCACCCTGAATCAGGTCTTTGCCGGAAAAATCCATGATGACGCGTCCGTCCGCTGCCGGTTCGATGAAGCTGTCGTGCTTTTCCGCCGTAATGCCGGTCATGGGCTGGAACCAGTGGGTAAAGTGGGTACAGCCATTTTCCAGCGCCCAGTCTTTCATGGCATAGGCCATCATATCGGCCAGCTCCCTGGTCAGAGGCAGCCCTTTTTCTACCATCGTGCGGAACGTTTTGAACGTTTTGGCCGGCAGACGGTCTTTCATCACCCGTTCATTAAATGTCAGACTGCCGAATAATTTAGGAACATTTACCATAATTGTCGCTCCTTTCTGATTTCCCGATTGTCGGGCTACAGTCTTCTGGCAGCCGTTTCTGCCCCCTCTGGCCCTTCTCCTCCGCATTGCGCGACGCGCCTGTGCGCAAACCAGATGCGCGTTCCTTAGGCGTAAAATGCAATGCGCGATTCAATTTTTTTCAGAAACGGATCTTTCCTGTCCGCAGGGCAGCATTCTTTTTTCTGTAAGCCGCCGGATTCACCGGCATTTTTTACGGTAGCTCCGGTTCATTCGCATGCGCGATTGCCGTCGCTTCCCTGTCGCTGCCCGCGCCCCTCAGCAGGAAAAGACCCTGCGGCTGCCGGACTGTTTTCCGGATATGTGCCCGGAAAAATAAAAAAGCAACAAAGACGAGCGGATCTTCCGATCCACAACATCTTTGTTGCTTATGGTGTTATTGTAATACCGCTTTACCGATTTGTAAAGCAAAATTTTCGTATAAATCGTTACAATTTAGAAAATTTCTTTGTTATTTTGCGCAGTTTGCGTAAATTTTTTGTTTCTTTTTCCGGATTTTTTATTTTCCCTGCGCCTTCAGGGAAGCTTCGTATTCTTCTACCAGTTCTTTCGGGAACACCGCTTCTTCCTGTTTGTTGGTCAGGCCCAGTTCTTTTAGCATTGCCATGTCGCTGGCCACGGTCGTTGCGCCGGAGGTGGTCAGCATGTTGCC
>JAFTZZ010000048.1 GCA_017460905.1 Acidaminococcaceae bacterium
CTGATTGCGCAGGATATTTATAAACGCTTTTTCAATCCGGACATTACGCCGGATAACTATATGAAAGCCAGCCGTATGATCATCTTTATCGTGGGCCTGGTTACGCTCTGGATGGCCTTAATGCAGTGGGCATCGTGAAGATGATGCTGACAGGCCTGAGCCTGACGACGGCCTT
This sequence comes from Acidaminococcaceae bacterium, assembly GCA_017460905.1. Classification (GTDB taxonomy): domain Bacteria; phylum Bacillota; class Negativicutes; order Acidaminococcales; family Acidaminococcaceae; genus Succiniclasticum. The sequence goes on from JAFTZZ010000048.1 coordinate 176, forward strand.
TACGCTGGTATTCCTGGCGACCATGTTTGCGCCGGGGCTGTGCCGCCGGAACACGGCGTTCTACACAACGCTGGTGGGCCTGCTGGGGCTTTTGGCCTGGCAGTTATTCCCGCAGGTACGCGTTCTGCCGCATCCCATTTACTTTGAATGGATCATTTGCACCATTACGCTGTTAATTGTGCGCGTGGTTGACAGCGAACCGATTACGCCGCCGGCACTGAAAAAGGATGTGGAATAAGCGGTAATTTTATTCTGGAACAGGAGCTGCATGCAGGCAAAATTGTCATAACAGAATAATATAAAAAAGCAGCAGGCTGCGGATTGATTTGCAGTCTGCTGCCATTTTTTGGTTCGCAAATTAGAAATAATTACTCCACATTCTCTTTTGCGGAAGCCTCATTTTTTTCGGATTTCAAAATTTCCTGTGCGGCATCCTTGATTTTTGAGATACGGTCAGTCCAGGCGAACAGGTCGGGAAGATCGTAATCCCCATCGTGTCCATATCCCCAGGGTACTTTAAAATCAACAGATTTTTCCGTGTTTTTCAGTCTTAATGCCAGCATGGCCGGAATTGCCACTGCGGTGTCACGATCCAGTGCGCCGTGACGAATGCGCCAGTTAGGAGCAGTCTGTACTTCTTCAAGACCGATAAAATGCATTGGGTTCATCATTCGGATAATTTCCCAATTAGCCATATACTGAGATAAATCTAATTTATCCTTTTCCATTTGTTCTTCTAAGTTTGCTTTTCGCAAATGAGCATTTTCAATGGGGGTGGCAAGGCGATACAGAGTAGCTTTTTCTTTATTGATTTCTGCCTCTTCTTCTAACCTGGGAATTGTTACAAAATTGCTGTGCTCCAATGCGTAACGGGTAAAATGTTTGTTAGCTACATCATATGTACCGAATTCACTATTCTCGCCGGAGCTCATGTCAAAGGCGTCAAAGGCGGGTATGCCTTTCAATCTTTTTACGGATTTTATGTATTTCGGGAAATCCATGTGGACTGCAGTTCCGTTCTCAACCGTGAGCCAGGGCGCGTTTTTAATCGTGTCGCCCCTGTCCATGGCTTCCTGGGCAGAAGCCAAATACAAGGATTCGATATATTCCCGGAAAAGCCCCAATCCGTCAGGCGAAAGATTTAAACGGTTGCCGATAGAATCGCGCAGATTAAGGGAATTTAAATATTCAGTAAACTTTTGGCTGAGTTCAGCAGAAATCTCTTTTTGCTCCGGGGTAATCTTGGTGCCTGTAACTTTTTCTTTGGGAGCATTAGGCGGCCTGTTTTTACGTATTTCTGCAGGAGAGACCTGGTCTTGTGAATCTGGGTTTTCAGTATTTGCCGGGCCTGCATTATAATACGAATTGGCAGATTGAAACATCCACTCATAAGACATATCCGCATGTTCCAAATTAGTAATAGGGCAGTATGCCATAACGGCAAAAATGTCGTCGCGTTCATTGGCAGCCCCCTGTTCTTTCAGGTATGGGAGATATTCTTTTGCATTCCCGGATGCGCCCAGAAGAGCAGAAAGAGCGCCGCCCGCACTGGTACCGCTGGCAATAATTTTATCTGTGTCTCCGGCAGGGATACGGCCCTTTTTACGATTATGGCGGACAAAACGGACTGCGGCTTTATAGTCGACAATCAGGGCAGGGGCTTTGCCGGTTGCATAGCCGTCTTTATTTTTTAAAGACTGCCCGCGGATTGCAGGGGATACAACAACATATCCGTTGCTTAATGCATATAAAGCAGAATTGGCTCCGCCATGGCGGGAGTCTTCCTGCGGTTCAATGATTGTTCCGGGCATATAGCCGCCTACGCCGTTAGGCATAAAGATAGGCGCTGTTTCGGCAGTGAATCCGTTAATGCTTTCCCCTTTAAAGTAACCTTCCGGGATGTAGACACTCAGCATCTGATATTCAGGTTCATACGGCTTTTTTGTGTAGACCAGATGTTCATACGCGCGGAAAGAAACAGGTTCGCCATTAGCGTTCATGGTTTTGGCCGTATAATCTTCAGGATCAAAGACGATGCTGTATTTCTGGCGGTCATGAAGTGATTTTGCAAAGGCTTTTTCTTTTTCCGCTTTTTCTTTATCACGTGCTTTAAAGAATTCCTGGCGCTGACGCTGCAGCTGCCGGATTTCTTTTTCAATCTTATCGATTTCAGCCCATTCTTTGCTGGTCAGTGCCTTTTCGCTATGGTATGGCACTTCGGTACCGGGAATTCCTTCCCCCTCTTTCAGGAATTCATTTTGTATCGGTTTTGATTCTGCAGAATGATCGATGACATCGGAATTTTCTGCGGATTCTTCAGCACTTTGAGCCAGTCCGGGTTCCTGAACGTTTACATCTGACGGAGGAGCGGAAAGGGACATTTGTTCAACGGCTGTTTCCTGCCCGTGCACATCTTCCTTCAGGATTTCTTCGGCAGATACAGGAACAGATGTTGTCATTGCAGAGAGAAGGCAGGCAGCAATTGCTGCTGACAGATATTTATTAGCGTAAGGCTTTTTAAATTGCATGCTGTACGGCTCCTTGATTTTATATTTATATATTAATTGCAGTAAAAAAGGATAAGGCATTTGTTATTCATGTTATACTGATAATTAATATATTAATTTATTATATCATTTCGTTCCTTCACTTACCATAAATTATCGCAAATTTTCTTCTGCTGTGATAAAATAAATAATAAAATTATCATTGATTTGACACAATTTTTTGTAATACTGTTTATTAAAGAAAGTGGGTGCCGTGTTGAAGAAGAGACTGATAGTGTCTGCTTTTCTGTGGACGATTGCCTTTTTTGGCATATATATCTGTTCAGCTGATGCTGTACTGGCGGAGGAGCTACCAAAGCCGGCAGGGCAGAGTGAATTAAAAACGGAAGAAATGAAAATATATCCCGTAACTGCTGCAGTTGAAGGACGGGACGATGCAGTACAGTTTATCGATGAAAAAGATGGGTTCCGGATTTACATTCCCGGCGAACTGACGCTGTATCCCTTGGGCGTCAACCCGGTGGCGGTGCTGCGGGGTGAAAATACGGCGACAGGCCTGCGCCTTGCTATCGATGCGTCGGCCATCGACAATAAGGGACCGTTGATGCCGTTCCAGGTAGAAGCCTTTCGCAGTGATTTTATCCGCATGGTGAAGAGCAGTACCAAGGACAGTGCGAACGATAAAAAGATACTGACCTGCAGGGAAGAGGAAATTAACGGGCAGAAGGCGGTCCATGTTGTTTCTTCCACGCTGACTACGGACGGCAAGCGGAGACTGCTGCGGGACGAGTACGTTTTTGTGACCCAGAACCGTATGTTTGTGGTCATGTATATGATGGATGAGAAGCTGTATCCGGCGTATCAGGACCGGATCCCGGCATGGATGGAGAGCGTGCAGATTTCCCAGGTCTGGAAAAAGATCGCGATCAGGGCAACGCCGTTTACAACGGAAGTGCCGGCTTCCTGTATCGATTTGAAAGATCCCGAAGAGCAGGAAAAGACCATGGAAGTTTACGGCAATGAGAGTATCATGATCGGTCTGGTTTCATCGCCGCGGGAATCTTTCGGATTTATGCCCGAAATGCTGACGGGGCTTTCGCAGCCGGAACAGCAGCAGGTGCTGGACGGGCTGAACCGGAAGCTGGCTGCAGATACGAAGAATGCCGCTGCAGGTTATCGGGGAGAGTTTTCGGAAGTGAACGGCATGACCTGTGTAAAAGCAATGTATGAGGTCAACGGCAGTCAAAATGAAAGCTATACTTTTGTGAAAGACGGTACAGTCATCGAGCTGGGCTTTGTGTATAAGCCGGAGCAGGAAAAAGCGGTGCGCCCGGTGATTGCGCATGCGGTGGAAAAGTTAAGGCTGGAAGCAGGGTCTGATACATAATATAATCTGCTTACAAATAGATTGGCACGAAATTGTCAATGAAAGGGGAATCGGGTAAAATGAAAAAGATATTTGCTGTTGCAGTAGCCGTTATGATGATGATCAGCGTTGTGCTCGGCTGCAGCAACGATAAGCAGGCAGCGCCGTCCGCAGGACAGCAGACTAAAGTTACAGAAACTGCCGGCAGTGCTTCGGTAAAAAAAGCTGACGGCAATGTAAAGGCAAAAGACAAACAGGAGAAAGCGGTTTCCCAGAAAAAAGAGCCGGCTTCTTCTGCAGCGGGTTCCGGAAACGCGGCCGGGGCTAAGGAGCAGGTTGAAAAAGGAAAACCCTATACCGATAAGGACCATGTGGCAACCTATATCCATGTTTATAAAACGCTGCCTCCCAACTACATCACCAAAGGGCAGGCGACCAAGTTGGGCTGGAAGACCAAAGGCTCGCTGGACAAGGTTGCGCCGGGAAAAAGCATCGGCGGCGACCGTTTCGGCAATTATGAAAAGCAATTGCCGGATAAACCTGGACGCACCTGGACAGAGTGTGATATCGATTACGTAAAGGGAAACCGGAATGCCAAACGTATCTGTTTTTCCAATGACGGGCTGATTTATTATTCAGCAACCCACTACCAGAAATTCGAAAGATTGTACTGAGGAGGTTAGCTATATGGAAATTGTATTGGACGCCAGGCGTTTTAAAGGAAGAACGAGAGCTCACGCTTATTTAAAGGAAGCGCTGGGGCTGCCTGATTACTACGGCAAAAATCTGGATGCGTTATATGACTGCCTGGGAGATATCGCCGAAGAAACGGTGATCGTGGTGCCGGACGTAATCCAGAAGAAAGAATACCTGGGCGATTACGGCAGGACCATGCTGCGTGTCTTTAAAGACGCCGCAGCAGAAAATCCGGCCCTGCAGATAAAAATAAAGTGAAATTAAGCTTGACAAATCCCC
>JAFTZZ010000049.1 GCA_017460905.1 Acidaminococcaceae bacterium
CAGCCTACGCAGTTTGAAATTTTAACGGCGGCCGCGTTTCATTACTTTGCCCTGCAGCAGGTCGATTACGCGGTCGTTGAAGTCGGGCTGGGCGGCCTGTGGGATTCCACGAACCTGATTCGGCCGCTGGTCTCTGTCATTACGAATGTAGCGCTGGACCATACCAAAGTGCTGGGAGAAACCGTAGAAGAAATTGCGCTGCAGAAAGCGGGCATTATCAAGGAGCAGGTGCCTGTAGTTACCGGGGCGTCAGGCAGGGCGCTGGCGCCGATTCAGGTCATGAGCGCCGTAAAGCAGGCTCCGATTTATGTTTACGGACAGTCTTTTAATGGAAAGGAAATTTCCGGTTCCATTGACGGACAGCGGTTTCTGCTGACGGCCGGTACCAACTATGCGTCTGAATATGAGATACAGCTGCCCGGAGAACATCAGATTGCCAATGCAGCCATGGCCATCGTGGCGGCTAAGATTGTATCCAAACAGGATCCGCGTATCACGGAGGAACACCTGCATCAGGGGGCCGCGCATACCAGATGGCCCGGCCGGCTGGAAAAGATACAGTCTTCTCCCGATGTGATTCTGGACGGGGCCCATAATCCGAACGGAGCGGAGGCGCTGCGGCAGGCGCTGGATAAATATTATCCGGACAAGAAGCGCTTTTTCGTTTTTGGCATGATGGGGGATAAAAGTGTTGACGAAGTCATAAAAATTCTGTTCAGGCCTTCGGATACGGTGTTTACGGTTCGGGCTGACGACGGCCCCCGGGCTGCGGAAGCGGCCGATCTGGCGGCCCGTATCGACAGCCGGGCCAGGGCCACGGCTGTTGCCAGTGTAAAAGATGCATATTGTATGGCCTGTGCAGCCGCCGGTAAGGATGCTGTTATCTGTGTTTGCGGTTCGTTATATTTAATAGGAAATTTTAAGGGTACGCTGTTACCATGAATGTTTGCAAAAAAGCGCCGGCAAAAGAATACAGACGTATGCAGCTGTTCCTTTTGCTGGCTGCCGGATGTATTGCAATAGACCAGACCCTGCTGAGCATCGTGATTCTGCTGGTTTTGCTGCAGGGTCTGTATATTGCCTGGCAAGAACAGAATGCGACACGGATCAGAGTCTGGCCGCGCCCGCTGAAATGGGGGCTGCTCCTGCTGCTGGCGGCAGGCTATATTTCACTGCACAATCCGATGGTTTTCGATACCTTTTCCTGTACCTTTAATTTTTTTTATGTGGTCGGACAATATACGGCTGTCGTCTGGCTGGTGACCCGGTTCGGGAATTGCTTTGCGGGAAGAGGCGTGTTTGAGAAGCCACTTCCGTATGAGGCAGGGCTTTCCTTCCGGGAGATTTTTGCCCGCCAGCCCTTTCCCGTCCGTATGCTGCGTGTACTGGGCTGGGTAGCGGCGGCATCTGTCTGTATCGGTATCGGGCAGCATTATTTTGGCGGCAGTACCGACCTGCTGTGGGTGGACCGGAACACGAATCCGCTGCTGCAGAACCGGATCTATTCTACATGGGAGAATCCCAACATCTTTGCCGGCTATCTGTGTGTCGTGGCAGCTTATGTGATGGGCTATATCAGTGTGGAGAAACATTCCCGGAAGCGCTGGCTTCTTTTCGGTTTTCTTTTGCTGGTGATCCTTTGTGAAGTTTTTACCTTTTCCCGCGGCTTCTGGCTGGCCATGGCGGTGGAGCTCCTGCTGTTCGTCCTGCTCTTTTACAGAAAAGGTATTCCGTACTTTCTGGGTGTTGTCCTGGGCGGGGCGGCACTGGCCGGACCGGCGGTGTGGCAGCGGCTGGAAACCTTGCGGCATCTTACGGCAGATTCTTCCGCGGCCATGCGGGTTGCGTATCTGGACATTGCGCAGGCAATCGTGAAGGACCATCCCCTGGGGATCGGCTGGTACAATTACCGTTATATTTTCCCCGAATATGATTATTATTTTAAAAACCCGGACGTGATCATGTATCACTGTCATAATCTGTTCCTGAATATTGCGGCGGAGCTGGGCATACCCGGACTGATCCTGTTTGTGGCTGTATGGGGCGCTTTGCTTTACCTGGCTTTCCGCCTGATGAGGAATACAGGGCTGCTGTGGGCCCGGGCCTTTGCGATCGGGTATGTGCTGATGACCGCGGGACTGGTTACAGGAGGCATCGGCGATCACATTTTGTTTAATGTCCGCATGGGCGTTTTATTCTGGCTGCTGAATACGCTTTTAATTTTAATTTGGAACTTTACTAGGTATATGTCTGAATAACGAAGCACAACATTCCGATTTTCCCCTAAAAAATACAAAATGTGTAAATTGTCTTGCAGTCTTGGCAGATAACTGCTACAATTATTACAGTTTCAAAGTGGTAAATACAGAGATATTTGATTTGCGAATTGAGGCCACGAGAAATTTTTGAAATTGTATTTTCAATAAATTCGTTTTTTTGCATATTAGGTTCGCAAATTTATTCTTTTTGTGTTATAATATTTAAGGAATTTGAACGGTTTCTTTTTCAGTTCCGAAACGGGTTTTATTAACAGGTTTTAATCTGGATTGGCTGCCGTAATATGCGCCGGTCCTGGGCTGAACAGGCAAATCCTTGCTTCCGTAAATTTAGATACGGGGTTTGCGGAACCAAGTTTGTTTTACTCGCGGCGTGCCGCGGAAAATTTCTCAATACATTTAAGGAGGAAGGTAAAATTATGGTAGGTTTTGAAGACATCAAAGATCGTGTTTGTGAGTCAGTAGTATGCAAATTTAAAACTGCTGAAGAAGCTGCCGAAATGATTAAAGA